>JBEATZ010000071.1:0-2967 GCA_041161695.1 Planctomycetota bacterium
TAACTCCTCTCTCCCCTCCCCCTCTCCATCCTCTCCCGAGGGGGTCGAGCCCAAGGTCTCGACGACTCCCCAGAAGGAATTTCTCGACTGGTGGAGGGCCGAGTGGAAGCGCTCGCGCGGCACCGAATACCTCATCCAAGCCAAGGACGCGATCTGCGTCGCCAAGCTTCTCAAGACCGAGACCGTCGACGAGATGCGCAAGCGGGCGGCGGCGCTGCTTTCCACGCAGGACGCTTGGCTGGCCCGTGGCGCGTCGCTGACCATGCTCCTTGGACAATGGAACCAACTGGCCGGCAAGTCTCCGCAGAACGCAGCGCAGCGCGTTACGGTCGGTCAGCCGCCGCCTGCGCCCGATGACGACTTGCGGGCGGAGTGGTTCAAGTGGCACTCTCGGATCAACGGCGTGGTGCCGGCGTGGCCTGGCGCTGCGGCGGCGGTGAAGGACATCGAGCGGCTGAAGGCGGTGAGGCGGTGAAGGAAGTCGAGTGCAGCAACGAGGTCTGGATCGTGGTCATGGACCACAAGGCGTACGGGCCGTTCGCGACCAAGATCGACGCCTGCGACGCGGCGATCCATCGCTGGGGAAACGACGGACCCTGGGACGCGCTGCTGCTGAACCCGACGCTGTCGGGCACGCTGCCGCTGCCAGTCCCAGGTGCCGTGGTCCGCAAGAAGCCGGACCTGCCCAAGCCCAAGCCCTAGGACTTCGGCTCGGCGAGCTTCGCAGCCACGACCGGCTGCAGCTTGGCGGCGGCTTCCTTGACGCCGTACGCGCCCGTGCCGGCCATGATCACTTCCCACGGGATGACCACGCCGATCTTCTCGAGGAGAACCTTGAGCACGGGCAGGAGGATGCTCACCCACCAGGTGGACGAGCCGGCAATCTTCAGCAGCAGAGCTTGGATGTTCATGGCAGATTGAGTTGCGGCGGAGGCGGGTCGTTCTTGGTGATGGTGACGTTGGCCTCCAGCATCTTCGCCACCAGTTTCTTGGCTCGCGCCTGCTGCAGCATTTCGATGGCCTTCAGCACGTGCGTGGGCCGTCGCGATGTGCGCAGGATGCGGGTGATGGTGCGCGACACCATGTACTCGGCTTCGGCGTCGGACAGAGGCAATCCGGCATCGAGCTTCTTCTCGATCTCCGCGATGCGTTCGATGAAGCCCGTGTCGGCGGCGCCGACGTACGAGCTTTGATCGCCTGGTCCTCCGCAGTTGTCGGGTCTCACCCAGATATGCTTCCTTCCTTGCATGCGCCTCTCTTGGTCTTGTCGACCTCGAGAGTTGGAGTAGCGCATGATCGCGTCCGCGTCGTCGAGCGACATCTTCGGGACGTACGGTTCGTCCGCCGTCAGATCGTCGCCTTTGTCGCCCATCACGCGCCGCGACCGCCGCTCTTCATCGACGACATCATGCCACGCTTGGCGCCCTTCGGCATGCCAGCCTTCTTCGCGGCGGCGCCGGCCTTGGCAGCCGACATCTTCTTGGTGCCGTAGCCCATGCCAACCTTCTTGCCACCACTCTTGCAGCTTGAACCCTTCATGACTTCTTCCTCGCGCCACCGCGCACGTTCATGGCGCCGGCACCCGCCGGCTTGCCCAGGAACGACTGGCGCGGGGTGTACATCTCCTGCATCGCGGCCTGGCTGCGGCTCTGCGTGCGCTTCTGCTTGTTCTTGCGCAGCGCGCTTCGCACGCGCTCCATCGCCTCGTGCTTCTTCGACTCCCCGCGCTCGTGCTTGCTCATCGCGCGACTCAGAACTTTCCGCCCATGAAGCCGGACTTCGCGCCGCCGAACGTGCCGCCCTTGGGCGCGGGACTGATCGACTTCGCCAGCATGCCCGTCGGGGCCGTGGACTGCGGCGGTTCAGCCGGCTTCGACTGCGCCATGTTCACGACGTTCATCGCGCCAGCGGCGGGAGCGTTCATCTCCATCGGCTTGCCGTTGCTCAAGCCGTTCTTGACCGCTTGCATCATGTTGCTCGACATTTTCGGGAACATCATGTTGAACATGTCAGTAGCCTGTTTGAAGGTTTGCGAATTCCGTCCTGGCCTGATCGTAGGCGCCCTTTTGCGTGGTCGTCAAGGTCAATGGCGCGCCGGACGCGCGCAAGTAGTTGATGTCCTCGCGAGGGTCGGCCTCAAGATCGTAGAACGCGTCACCGTCCGTGCGCGTGTCGGGAACCCAGATGCCGGACCCAGGCGGAGTCTCGGTCGTCCCCGTGAACGTCGTGCCGGTCCCATTGAACCGGATCAGCTTGTAGTACTTGCCCTGGTAAAGCGTCACCACCGCCCGCAGCCCAATGACCGAGGCGTTCAGGTGGGGGATGTTGTACGCGAACTTGTCGACCAAGAGGCTAGTCCGCGTAGGCGTGGCGGCAGGGTTTACGCACACGTTCCAGAACGACGTGCTGTTGCGGGTGCCGGTGAACGCGCCCGTGGCGTGGTTGGGCGCCGGCCCGACCAATCCAATGCTCCCTTGCCCGATGTCGACCACGGTCGCAAGCAGGTCCGACGGCGAGATCAAGGCGGTGCTAGTTCTGCCAGGCGCAGCCACCCCAGCCCCCGCCACCACCATGGGGATGTTGACCCCCAGGTCGAACGCGGTGTACTTGCTCTTTGCGCCGTTCAGGTCGCCGCCCACCTCGCCTGGCTCGGTGCCGTTGTCCGACCACAGGATGATGACCGTGTTGGCGAGAACCTCCTGCGGGATGCCGTCCAAGAACCTCCCAAACAGGGTGTCCATGGCCTGCACCATGGCCGAGAAGTACGTGCGCCCCGCCAGTTTCTCAGCCGCCGGCGAAGGATACGAATTGTCTGTGTTCTCCCCCTCCTCGGGCAGGACGTACTTCGTGGTGTCGTACAAGTCCGCCGGCGGCCTGTGCTGCGGCCCGTGCGGCAAATGCACCGGCAGGTACGCAAGCCACGGCTCCCGCGTCCGGTTGATCCAGTCCAGCGCCTTCTCGATGATC
>JBEATZ010000154.1:0-9564 GCA_041161695.1 Planctomycetota bacterium
AGGTAGTCGAAGTGGAAGTACATCGTCTGCTGGTCGATGGCCGTCGTGTTCGACACGTACACGCCGGCGATCTGGAACTCCCAGGCCGCGCCGTCGGTGCGCGTGAAGATCGTGCCCATGATCGGCACCGTCTGGCCGACCTTCCAGCCGTAGCGGATCATCAGGTCCTGGCCGACGATGCACGCGTTGCGGCGCCCCTTGAACTCCTCGTAGCTGCCCTCTGCGATCGAGAGCTCCGGGTAGCTGGGCAGGAAGGTCTCTGGGTCGATGCCGAACTGCGCGAAGAAGCCGCCCTTCTCCTGCTCGTAGCGGCCGCCGAACCACTGCCACTTGCAGATGGCCTCGATGCCCGGCACCGCGCTCATCTTCTGCTGGTAGGAGAGCGGCAGGTCGACGAACAGGCTGACGGCCGACTGCACGAACAACCGGTTGCTGGCTGCCGCCTCCAGCGTGCGCGAGAGGCCCGACACCGCGGCGTGCAGCAGGCAGATGAGGAACACGGCAACGCCCACCGAGCCGACCGTGAGCAGCGAGCGGATCGGGTGGGTGAGCAGGTTGCGCCAGAGCAGCAGGACCGGCATCTCAGCGGCTCCCCTGGGCGCGGGCGCGGTTGTCCTCGATGCGGCCCAGCTTGCCCTTGTCGAGGTGGATGACCTTGTCGGCGTGGTCCGCTGCCTCCGGGTCGTGGGTGACCATGAGGATGGTCTTCTTGAGCTCGCGGTTGAGCTGCTGCAGCAGCGCCAGCACCTGGTTGGCGGTGGTGCGGTCGAGGTCGCCCGTGGGTTCGTCCGCGAGGATCACGGCAGGATCGGTGGCGATGGCGCGTGCGATCGCCACGCGCTGTTCCTGGCCGCCCGACAGCTCGCGCGGCTTGTGGTTCATGCGGTCCTTCAGGCCCACGAGTTCGAGGGCGCGCTCGGCCTGCGCGCGGCGCTGCGCGCGCGACAGCGGCGCCAGCAGCAGCGGCAACTCGACGTTCTCGCGCGCGGTGAGCACCGGCAGCAGGTTGAAGCCCTGGAACACGAAGCCCACGTGGTCGGCGCGCCACTGGGCCAGTTCGCTGCCGCTGAGCTCGGTGATGTCCTCGCCGCCGATCACCACCTGGCCCGAGTCCGCCTGGTCGAGACCGCCCACGAGGTTGAGCAGCGTCGTCTTGCCGGAGCCCGAGGGGCCCATGAGCGCGTAGAAGGTGCCGCCTTCCATGTGCAGCTCGAGTTCGTCGAGCACGCGCAGGGTCTCGCCGCCGCGCTGGTAGCTCTTGGTCACGGAGCGGATGTCGATGGCCGCGTTGGTTCTCATGGTTCTGCTGCGGTGGGGGCGTGGGGTCAGTTGCCTTCGGTGCGCACGCGGTCGCCGTCGCGCAGGCTGGCGGGCGGGTCCAGCACGATCTTCTGGCCGACACGGAGGCCGGAGGCGATGCGCACGCGGCCGCCCTTGCGCTCGCCTGCGGTGACGGGCGTCCAGCGCACGGTGTCGCGCTCCAGGAGGAACACGCCCGTGCTGCCTGCGACCTCGAGCAGGGCGCCCTCGGCGACGACGATCGCGCGTTCCTCCGCGGCTGCGCCTGCCTGCGCTGCCTGTTCCCCGCGGCGGAACACGACGCGCACGCCCATGTCGGGGCGCAGCTTGTCGTCGCGCTCGAGCAGCTTCATGCGCACCTCGACAGTGGCCTTCTGGCGGTCGGCGACCGGCCAGATGCGGTCCACCTTCGCGGGATACCGCCGGTCGGGGTAGGCGTCGAGGAACACGTCCACGGGCGCGCCCAACTGCACGGCGCCGAGGTTGGACTCGGGCACGTCTGCCTGCACCTCGAGGGAGTCGAAGTCGACCATGGTGCACACGGCGCCCCTGGCGTTGGATCCGCCCTGGGAGAACGGCGACACCACCTCGCCCACCTCCGCGTCCTTGAGGACGACCACGCCGTCGAACGGTGCGCGGACCTCCATCTTGTCTAGCGTCGCCTGCGCCTGGGCCATGGCCGCGCGCGCGGACTCGAGCTGGCTGCTCGCGACTTCGCCGTCGCTGCGCGCCACGCGCACCTGTGCCGTTGCGACCGACGCCGCGGTCTCCGCGGCACGCTGGCCGGCGCGAGCCGCGTTCAGCCTCGCTGCCGTGGCTGCGGCCTCGGCCTTCGCCCGGTCGAGCGCCTGGTCGGAGGAGGAACCGGTCTTCTGCAGGTCCACGGTGCGCGCCAGTTCACCCTGCGCCAGCGTCGCCTGGGCCTCGGCCTCGGCGACCTGCGCACCTGCCGCAGCGGCCTGGTCTGCAGCCTGGCGCTCGAACAGCAGGGCGGACTCCACGGCTTCCCTTGCGCGCTGCTGCGAGGCACTGGCCGTGGTGAGGTCCGCTTGCGCGCGCTGCAGGGCCGCCAGGTACTCGTCGGCGAACAGCCGGGCGACGACCTCCCCCTTCTTCACCACCGAGCCCTCGGTCACCAGCATCTCGACGATGCGTCCCGAGATGTCGGAAGAGAGGGCTGCGCGCCGCGACGCCGTGATGTAACCGTTCGCGGCCGTGCCCTGCACCGCGGCTGCTGCCGCGGGCGTGGATTCGCTCACGACGGCCACGGCAACCTGCGGCAGGCGCAGCCGGTCTAGCATCGGCTGCAGCGCCGGCAGGAACAGCCAGGCGAGGCCGCCGAGCAGTCCCAGGAACACGAGGCGTCCGAACCAGGGGGAACGGCGGCCGCGCTTGCGGGCGCCGGGTTTGGCGCCGCGATCGATGGTGAGGCTCTGCAGGTCCACGGGCGAGGAGGATAGCGAGGGAGGTGCCCGCGGCCATTTTCGTGCCGGGAAACCGCGGCTGCGCCGCGCAACTGCGTGCATTGCCGCCTTGCGTCCGTAGGATGCGTCGCCATGACGGTTCCGGTGGTCACGCGCATCCTCGCGCCGGTGGAACTCGACGAGCACGGTCGCATCGAGGTGGCGTATGCCATCGGCCTCGCCGCGCAACTGCGGGCCGAACTCGTGTTCTTCGCCGTCATCGACACGGCGGCCACCCTCGGGCTGGTTGCCCGGCACCGCGTCCCCGACCACGGCCGTGCGGACTTCGAGGCCAGCCTGCTCCGCGAGGTGGAGGGCCTGCTGCAGGGCGCGGTCGACCGCGCCGCGTCGGCGGGGGTGCGGGCCCTCGGACACGCACGCATCCACGAAGCCGTGGAAGAACAGATCCTCAAGGAAGCCCTCGTGCAGAAAGTCGACCTGATCCTCGTGCGCGCCTCGGGCCGCAGCGGCCTGATGAAGGGCCTCCTCGGCAGCACTGCAGGCGAGATCCTCAAGGCAGCTCCCTGTCCCGTGCTGGTGGCGCGCACCTGATGGCCTCCCGTCGCAACAAGGCGTCTTCCGGCAAGGTTGGCGCGAGGTCGCCTGCATCGGGTTCCCGTGCCCCGCGCAAGGCCGCAGGGGGTCTCGGCCGCGCCGCGGCGCGACAGGCGGGCTCGGGCAACGGAGCCGGCGGCTCGCGCATCGCCGCGGCCCTGCGGTTGCGCCCGGAGGAACTGCGCTGGACCTGCAAGCCGATCGCCCCTTCCGGCACCCCGCCCACGGCTGCGTTCCTGCTGGACCAGGATCGCCCGATGCAGGCACTGCGCACGGGACTGTCGATCCACGCACCGGGCTACAACCTCTTCGTCTCGGGCCTGATGGGCTCGGGCCGCATGTCGGTGGTCGAGCACCTGCTGCGCGACATCCAGCCGTTCTGCAAGCGCGGCCCGGACCGCCTGTACCTGCACAACTTCCGCGAGCCGAACCGGCCGCTGCTCATCAACGTGCCGCCGGGCCGGGGCGCCAGCTTCCGCGAGGACCTGCAGGAACTCGCGCGCGTGTCCCACCACGCCCTCAACTCCGCCCTGCGCTCGGGGCTGCACCGCATGTCGCGGCGCCTCGTGATGCGCAGCAGCGAGGAGCGCGAACAGCGCATCATGGCCGCCCTCAACCGCGAGGCCGCCAAGCTCGGTTGTGCGCTGGTGCGCTTCCAGGCGCAGTCCGGCGGCGCGACGGCCGACATCTACCCGGTGGTCGAGGGTGAGCCGATCACGGTGGACGCCCTCAGCACCCTCGTCATCGAGGGCAAGGTCACCGCAGAGGATCGCGACCGCCTGCTGCGGGCGCGCGCCCAGCTGCTCGACCGGCTCGAGGAGGTGAGCGACCGGCTGCGCGAGCAGGTGCGCGTGATGCGCAATGACCTCCGCGAGATGGATCGCAAGCTCGCGTTCCAGGTGCTGCAGGGCCACGGCAAGGACTTCCGGGCGCGCTGGCCGCAGCCGGAGATCGCCGACTGGCTCGACGTCGCCTCCGAGTACGTCGAACTGCACCTGAGCCGCTGGATCTCGCTCGCGATGCCCGACGCCGTCGAGGGGCAGGAACAGGCAGAGGAGCCGCAGGAGGAGCCCCAGCCGCAGGGGCGCGGCCGCTCCGAGCCGAAGATGATCGAGTTCGTGGCGCAGCTGGTGAAGGCTTCCACGAGCGACGCATGCCCGCTGGTGGTGGAGAGCAATCCCACCTTCGGCAACCTGTTCGGCACCATCGGCCAGACGCGCGAGGGGCCGCAGTCGGTACCCACGCTCATCCACCCCGGCGCGCTGCTGCGCGCCGACGGCGGCTACCTGATCCTGCGCTGCGTCGACGTGCTGCGGGAACCCGGCGTGTGGGGCCAGCTCAAGCGCACGCTGCAGACCGGCATGCTGGAGATCCGCGAGTTCGACCAGAACACGGGACAGACCGGCGGCACGCTCCAGCCCGAGGCGATCCCCATCGACCTCAAGGTCGTGCTGATCGGTGAGCCCGGCGTCTACGAGGTGCTCGCCGAGGAGGACCCGCAGTTCGTCCAGATCTTCAAGATCCACGCGGAGTTCGATGCCACGATCCCGGCCCACCCGGAGAACCTCACGCGCTATGCGGACTACCTCGTCTGGCTCGCCGGTCACGAGAAGCTGAAGGCATTCGGTCCCGATGCGGCTGCCGCGATCGCCGAGTACGGCGCGCGCGCTGCCGGGCGACGGGACCGGCTGATCACGCGCTACAGCGAGCTGGGTGACCTGGCCCGCGAGGCCTCGCACCGGTGCGAGCGCATGGGGCAGCGCAAGGTGACCCGCGCGCACGTCGAGGAGGCGATGCGCGCCATCCGCTACCGACACGACCTCTCCCAGGAGCAGATCGAGCGCGACTACGCCGCCGGGTACATGCAGCTGGCGACCAGCGGCGCCGTGGTGGGGCAGATCAACGCCCTCACCGCCCTCGACACCGGCACCCTCGAGTTCGGCCGCCCCTGCAGGCTCACCTGCAACACGGGCATTGCCGTCGCGAGCCGCTCGGGGCTCATCAACATCGAGGGCGAGGTCGAACTCTCCGGCCCGATCCACGACAAGGGCGTGATGATCCTGGAGGGTTACCTGCTGCAGGAGTTCGGCGCCGACGGCCCGCTGTGCATGCAGGCCACCATCTGTTTCGAACAACTGTACAACGGCGTGGAGGGCGACTCGGCGTCGCTGGCGCAACTGCTGGCCCTCCTCAGCTCCCTGTCCGGCGTGCCGCTGGACCAGGGCCTCGCACTCACCGGCTCCATCAACCAGAAGGGCGATGTCCAGGCCGTGGGCGCGGTCAACGCCAAGATCGAGGGCTTCTACCGCCTCTGCCTGTCCCGCAAGCTCAGTGGCAGCCAGGGCGTGGTGCTGCCCCGGGCCAACGTGGGGGACCTCATGCTCGACCCCGAGGTGGTGGATGCGGTCGCCCGCGGCGCCTTCCGGGTCCATGCGGTGCGCAGGGTGGAGGAGGCGCTCGAACTGGCCACTGGCAGGCCTGCCCGGGAGGTCCTCGAACTGGTGCGGGCCCGCCTCGCCGCGTTCCGTCGCGCGGTGGGTGTCGGCCCGACGGCCTGACCCGCCGGCCGGGATCGTTGCCCACGGGGTGGATGATCCGCGCCGGACGGTTGCTATAGTGCTCGCCCCCGATACCGGACCAAACCACTGATGCACTCCGCAAGCCCTGCTTCGACCGCGGCCAAAGGGATTCAGGATCTCGACCAGGTCGTGATCCGTTTCGCCGGTGACTCCGGCGATGGCATGCAGCTCACCGGCGACCAGTTCACCCGAACGACGGCGCTGATGGGCAACGACATCGCCACGTTCCCCGACTTCCCGGCCGAGATCCGCGCTCCTGCCGGCACCATCCCCGGTGTCTCGGCGTTCCAGCTGCGCTTCTCGTCCTTCGACATCCACACGCCAGGCGACGCCCCGGACGTGCTCGTGGCGATGAACCCCGCCGCGCTCAAGGTCCACCTCAAGGACCTGAAGAAGGAGGGCGTGCTCATCCTCAACACCGCATCCTTCAGCGCGCTCGACCTGAAGAAGGCCAAGTACGACGTCGACCCGCGCACGGACGGCTCGCTGCAGGGCTACCGCGTCATCGAGATCGACCTCGAGGCGCGCACCCGCGAGGCCCTCGCCAACTCGCCGATCGACTCGCGCAGCAAGGACCGCTGCAAGAACATGTTCGCCCTGGGCGTCCTCTACTGGATGTTCCACCGCGAACTGGATCCGACCATCAAGAACATCGGCCAGAAGTTCGGCAAGAAGCCCGAGCTGGTGGAGGCGAACCTCACGGCCATGAAGGCCGGCCACGCCTACGCGGAGACCACCGAGGTCTTCCAGACCGCCTACCGCGTCGCGCCGGCGAAGCTCGCGCCCGGCACGTACCGCCAGATCATGGGCAACCAGGCCATCTGCCTCGGCATGGTCGCGGCAGCGGAGAAGTCCGGCCTGCAGCTGTTCCTCGGCAGCTATCCCATCACGCCGGCAAGCGACATCCTGCACCAGCTGAGCACCTACAAGAACCACGGCGTGATCACCTTCCAGGCGGAAGACGAGATCGCCGCGGTGACCTCCGCCATCGGCGCCAGCTACGCCGGCGCGATCGGCGTCACCTCGACCAGCGGTCCGGGCCTCGCCCTCAAGGGCGAGGCGATCGGCCTCGCCGTGATGGCGGAGCTGCCGCTCGTGGTGGTGAACGTGCAGCGCGCCGGGCCCAGCACCGGCATGCCGACCAAGACCGAGCAGGCCGACCTGCTGCAGGCGATGTTCGGCCGCAACGGCGAGAGCCCGGTGGCCGTGATCGCCGCCTCCACGCCCTCGGACTGCTTCGAGTGCGGCTTCGAGGCCGTGCGCGTGGCGCTGCAGTACATGGTTCCGGTGATCCTGCTGAGCGACGGCTACATCGCCAACGGCGCCGAGCCGTGGAAGCTGCCGGACGTCAGCAAGCTGCCGGCGATCCCGATCACGTTTGCGCCTCCCGGCAACCCCGGCGAGAAGTTCCAGCCCTACAAGCGCGACGAGAAGACGCTGGCGCGTCCGTGGGCCAAGCCCGGCACGCCCGGCCTGACGCACCGCATCGGCGGCCTCGAGAAGGCCGACATCACCGGCAACATCAGCTACGACTCGGACAACCACCAGAAGATGGTGGACCTGCGCGCAGCCAAGGTGGAGCGGATCGCAGACTCCATCGGCCCGATCACCATGGTCGGTGAGCGCAAGGGCGACGTGCTCGTGCTCGGCTGGGGCGGTACGCGCGGTGCGATCACCAGCGCCGTGCTCAAGCACCAGGAGCAGGGAGCCAAGGTCAGCGCAGCGTTCCTGCGCTGGATCAACCCCTTCCCGAAGGACCTCGCCGAGTTGCTGAAGGGATTCAAGAAGGTGATCGTGCCGGAGCTGAACAAGGGCCAGCTCGCCATGCTGCTCCGCGCGAAGTACCTCGTCGACGTCGACAGCCACACCAAGGTCACTGGCCAGCCCTTCCAGAGCCAGGAGATCGTCAACCGCATCAGCAAGGCGCTGGAGGGAGTGAAGTCATGACCACCGCAGAACGACCGCCGTTGGCCAAGAAGGACTACAAGTCGGACCAGGAGGTCCGCTGGTGCCCTGGCTGCGGCGACTACTCGATCCTCAATGCCGTCACCGGCGCGTTCGCCAAGCTGCAGAAGCAGCTGCACGAGACGGTGATCATCAGCGGCATCGGCTGCAGCTCGCGCTTCCCGTACTACATGGAGACCTACGGGTTCCACACGATCCACGGGCGTGCGCCCGCGGTCGCGACCGGCACCAAGCTGGCGAACCCGGACCTCGACGTGTGGGTGGTGACGGGCGACGGCGACGCGATGTCGATCGGCGGCAACCACTTCATCCACGCGATGCGCCGCAACATCGGGCTCAAGATCCTGATGTTCAACAACCGCATCTACGGGCTCACCAAGGGCCAGTACTCGCCCACGAGCGAGCAGGGCAAGGTCACCAAGTCCTCGCCCATGGGATCGGTCGACTACCCGTTCAGCCCGATCGCGCTCGCGCTCGGCGCCGGCGCGACCTTCGTGGCGCGCGGCGTGGACGTGTTCGGCCCGCAGCTCGAGGACGTGATCTGCCGCGCCTCCGCCCACAACGGCACGGCGGTGACGGAGATCTACCAGAACTGCAACATCTTCAACGACGGCGCCTACAAGGGCTTCACCGACAAGGAAGCGCGCGAGACGCGCGTGCTCACGCTGGAGCACGGCAAGCCGCTGCTGTTCGCCAACAAGACCAAGGGCATCCGCTTCACGCGCGAGTTCATGCCCGAGGTCATCGACATCGGCGCCGACGGCAAGAACCTCGGCGAGGTGTTCGTTTGGGACGAGACCGCGGAGAACCCGGCTCCGGCGATGGCGCTCGCCACCGCCTCGGAGAGCGACTTCCCGGTGCCCATCGGCGTGTTCCGTCGCCGCGAGAAGCCCAGCTTCGAGTCCGGCGTGACGGCACAGCTGCAGCAGGCCAGGGCGAAGAAGCCCGGCTCGGTGCAGGACCTGCTGGTGCAGGGCGAACTCTGGACCGTCGAGTGAGGGTCCAGGGCGGTCTCGGCCTCAGGCCGTGATCGCCTCGCGGTCCCTGCGCACCTGGTGGCGAGCCTGCACTGCAGGCTCGCTGCGTTTGGCGGCCAGTGCGAGCGGGTCGACAGGGACCAGCACGGGATCCGGCGCCTGCAGTGCCTGCAGCGGCGTCTTGCGCGGCAGCAGCAGCGCACACAGCCACCCGCAGGGGATCGCGAGCGCAAGGCGCAGGGCGATCGAGATGCCGTGCCCCATGCGCAGGCTGCCCGTGCAGCTGCGCCAGGCGGCGCGGGTGAGGCGTCCTGCGGCGGTGAGCGTCGCGCTCGCGGTGCCGCGAAGCAGCCCGCGGTGGCGTGCGGCGAAGGCGATGTGGCTGCGGGTTCCCGCGAACCAGGGGCGTTCCACGGCGATGGCCGGGAAGAGGGACGTTGCGTGGACGCGCGTGACGGAGCCCGGCTCCACGTGCACCGTGCACTGGTTGCCGTGCGCTGCGTGCAGCCGCATGGCCAGGTCCATGGCGCCATAGCGTGCGCACAACCGCTCGTCGAAGCCGCCGAGCGCGAAGAATGCGTGCCTGCGCACGGCGAAACCCGACTCTGGCAGCGCGCGCGCGTTGCCTGCGGGCACGGCCGTGGCCGAGCCCCAGGGCACGATCCTGCCGCACCCGTCGAGCAAGGACGGACCGAAGGTCAGCGTGCCGCGCACGGAGTGTTCGGA
>JBEATZ010000174.1:0-3636 GCA_041161695.1 Planctomycetota bacterium
CTGCACGGCGCGCGTCTGGGCCGACCTGCTGGTGAAGCACGCGAAGCCGCTCGTGGAGCTCGATCCCGCGGAGGCCGCGCTCGACCTCGCGGAGCGCAGCGGCGCGGACGGCATCGTCGTCACCGGCACGCGCACGGGCGCGCCGGTCGACGCCGCGCTGCTCGCGACGGTGAAGGACGCGGTGGGGACCTTCCCCGTCGTCCTGGGCTCCGGCCTCAACCCGGCCACGGCCCCGGCCCTGTGGCCGCGATGCGACGGAGCCATCGTGGGCACCTGGCTCAAGCGCGATGGCGTGCTGCACCATCCGGTGGATGCGGATCGCGTGCGCCAGCTCCGGAAGGAACTCGAACGGCTGCGCTGAAGGCCCGGCGGCATTGACCTCTCGGCCCCGGACTGCCGAAACAGGATCGTGAAGGTCCTGCTGCTCACGCCTGCCCCCACCGACGTGTTCCTGGGGAACTCGGTCACGGTGAACCGCTACCGCGAGGGCCTGCAGGGCTGCGGCCACCTGTGCGAGTTGTTCGGCGGCTCCAGCGAAGGCGGGATCAAGCAGTCGCTGGAGGGCACCATCGAGCGCTTCAAGCCCGATGTCGTCCACGCGCACGATGCCATGCGCACCGGTATCCACCTGCTCGGGTTGCGCCTGCCATGGGTCGTCTCCACCAGCGGCGAGGACCTGCACCACGACATGTTCGACCCGCAGCGGGGTCCCATCGTGTGCGAGGTGCTGCGGCGCGCGCATCGCGTGCTCGTGCCGAGCGCGGAGGCGGCAGCTGCGGTCGAGGCGCGCGTTCGCGACAGCGCAGGCAAGATCGACATCGTCCCGCGCGCAGCGGTCCGCCTGCCCACCGAGGGCACCGCACTGCGGCGTTCCCTCGGCATCCCGCCCTCGCGCTTCCTCATCCTGCTGCCGGGCGGCCTGCGTCCCGTGAAGGGGCAGCACCGGGCGATTCCCCTGGTTCGTGTGCTGCGCGCGAGCGGCGCCGACGTCGAGATGATCCTCGTCGGTCCCGACCAGGATGCCGAGTACGCGGCCTTGCTGCGCGAACTCGCTGCCGGTGAGCCGGGTGTGCGGGTGTTGCCCACGCTCTCCCGCGACCGGATGGGCGCTGCCTACCTCGATGCCGACGTGGTCCTCAACACCTCGCTCCAGGAGGGTGCTGCGCCGACGATCCTCGAGGCCGGCATCCTCGGCAGGCCCGTCATCGCCTCGGATGTCGCAGGCAACCGCGAACTCATCCGGCACAACGACACCGGCCTGCTGTTCGCCGACGAGGAGGCGATGGCGAGGCAGGTCCTCGCCCTCTGCCGCAATCGCTCCGCCGCCGGCTCGCTGGGGGTGCGGATCCGCGAGGACTTCCAGCGCCGCTTCCCGGCTGCCGAGGAGATCCGCAGGCTCTTGTCCGCCTACGCCGCGGCTTGACCGGGCGCACGCCCCTGCTTCCGGCCGTCCAAGGTTGCGGCTCGGTTGCCCAAGGGTAGGTTGGCGCCATGAACTCCGCGAAGTGGGTCGTTCCCGCGCTGGCGCTCTCGTGCCCGATGCTGTTCGGGCAGACCTATGACGAGCTCTCGATCTTCCGCAACCGCCCCCTGCCGTGGGCGGACGCGCTGCAGGTGAAGGGCGGCATGATCGGATCGATCGCCTCGGAGGAGAACGAGTTCAACGGCAACGCCGACGAGATCGGGTGGGACGGCCACGTCTACTACCACCAGTCGAAGCGCGGTTCCGACACGGGAATCGAGGCCTATGCAGGTCGCGACGGGGCCATCGGCTCGTACCGCAACGACACGTGGCTCGGCAACCAGAACATCCTGCGCCTCGAGGGCGGGTTGCGTTATTTCCCGTTCTGGCGCGAGGGGTACTACGACAGCGACGACACCTTCAACCGCAGCGGCAGCTACGAGGGATCCGACTACGACGGCTACGTGGGCTTCGGGCGCAGGCTCGACCAGGACTTCCTCATCGAGTTCGGCCCCTACGTGCACGGCTACGACTTCGAGTCCACGGGCAAGACCCCCGACTACGTGCCGCCGGATTCCTTCCAGGCGTACGGTGCGCGCATCTTCTTCGAGCACAACACGGCCGAGTTCGCGCGCACCGCGATCCTGCCGACCAAGGGTTTCGTCGCCACCGTGGTGGTGGAGCGCGAGTGGAACAACAGCGAGTCCGAGTTCGGTTCGCTCTTCTACCAGTCAGTGCTCCCCAATGCCGTTTGGCGTGGGCGAGGCAAGATGCACTGGTACGTGCCCACAGGATCCTCCTCGATCTGGGAGATCCTGCTCGATGCCTCCTTCGCCGACGAGACGGACCGGGTCGTGACCTACGACGCCTACAAGCCGCTGCTGGGCCACACCTGGGGCGACGGCCAGCTGCGGCTGCGCTTCGATGTCGGCAGTTCGTTCAGCATCGCCCCGTTCGTGCAGCTCCAGTACACCCAGGTGCTGGAGGAGGACGGTCAGGGCAGCGACAAGCTGTTCTTCTTCGGCGGCGGTGCCGAGATGTGGCTCAACTTCAGCGACGCGCTGTCCCTCAACGCGTGGTACTCGTACCTCAACAACGAGAGCCGCCCGCCGGTCAGCACCACCGAAGACGTCTACGGCGAGCACATGTTCTTCGTGGGCATGGTGCTGCGCTTCACCGGCGTGAGGCGCTGATCACCAGAGCGGTTGCCACTGCACGGTGTCGGACCGGAAGACGATCGCGCCGTCGTCGATGTCCGTGACGCAGTGGAACGGCACCCGGATGCCGCCGCACTGGCGCCAGTCCGACCACTCCTCGCGCAGGAAGGTGGGCGAGCCGTTCGGATCGGTGTCCCAGCTCTCGACGACGAGCGGCAGCCCCGAGGTCGCGTCCACGTGCATTCGCAGCCGGTCGAAGGTCGTGCCCGTGGCCTCGAGCACCACGATGCGGCGACCGTTGTCGTTGCGCGTCGCCGTGGTGCGCAGTTCGAGCGTGCCCGATGCTGCTGCGGCGAGCAGCGCAACCGGGTGGCGCGCCGCCTGTCGCCTGCAGGCGAGGGCCTCCACGGCGGGCAGCTCGACGGCGTTCTCACCCACGCGCTCGACGGCCTTCTCTCCGCTCACCTCGGTGACCACCTCGGTGCCCATCGCGTTGCGCTTGCGGACGATGACGCCGTCCTTGCGCCAGAGCACGAACTCCCGCACGTCGGGAGCGTTCACGGCCGTGCGTATCGTACGCGATTCGTAGCCCACCATCCGCTTGAGGCGCTCCGCGCCGCCTACCTGGGAGGTGGCGTTCTGCAGGATGCCGTCGGCCTCGGTGGGCCTGGTGTCTGCTGCCGCGGCGGCTGCGTCCTGCGAGGGAGGTGCGGCGACGGGCGGCAGGATGTCGAATGGAATGTAGGCGGTACCCTCGGGCGGCGTGCCGCCCAGAACGATCGCACAGAGCGGCTGGGCCACGAGGCTGGCGATGCTGGCGGCCCAGTCGCGGCTGCTGGTGGAGTTCATGGCCGCGGCGCGGGCCGACAGGTCGTCGAGAGACGTGTTGCCGAGGCCGCGCACCACCTGCGCGCGCAGCCTGCGCAGGCCGCCGCGGTCGTGGGCACGCAGCGAAAGCTGGGCGCGGCTCGCTGCCAGTGCGAGTTCGGAGGAGTTGGGAGGCAGCAGTTGCAGTGA
>JBEATZ010000177.1:0-4989 GCA_041161695.1 Planctomycetota bacterium
CCATCGTGGGCCTGGTGAGCATGAACCAGGTCGTGGTCGACGCAACCGGGCTGGACGGGGTGGCCGTCGGCGACGAGGTGGTGCTGATCGGCGAACAGGACGGAGTGCCCATGGATGCAGCAGAGCGGTGCCGTCACGGAACCTCGCCGTACGAGGTCTGCACCGCGCTGCATCCCTCGCTGCCCCGTGTCCTGCTGGGCGCATCGCGCGCCGCCACAGGTCGCATCCCGCGCGCGACGTGAGTTCGGCGGGCGGCTGGTGGATTCCGCACGGCCGCCTATCATCGCCCCGGCATGGAGAACCCGGCCGGGAGGGCAGAAGGCGGTGGCGGCGCGGAGCAGGAGCTCCGTCGTCGTGCGCTGGCCGAACTGCAGGCCGGCAAGACCGTGACCCTGCGTGCGGACGACCTCGCCAATGCCGCAGTGCGCGAGCGCCTGCCCGACCTGCTGCGCGAGGTGCAGGCCGAGGTCCCGCCGTCAGGAGCCCTGACCGTGCCGGGCCACGAGATCCTCGGCGAACTGGGGAGCGGCGGCATGAGCACCGTGTTCCTCGCGCGCAACCACCGGCTGGGTCGCCCCGTCGCCCTCAAGGTGCTGCCGCGCTGGCTCGCGGGCGATGAAACTGCACGCGCGCGTTTCCTCCGCGAGGCGCGTGCGCTCGCGCGCCTCGACCATCCCAGCATCGTCAAGGTGCACGATGTCCTCGACCTCGGCGACCAGCTTGCGTTGTCGATGGAGTGGGTCGAGGGCGTGACCTTGCGGCAGTTGCTGCAGCGCATGGCACCGAAGCCGGAGCCGCGCGACCTCGAGGTCATCGCCACCGTGCTCGGCCGACCCGTGGCCCAGCGTGAGGCGCGGCAGTTCCTGATCGGCATCTTCGTCGACGTGGCGCAGGCGCTGCAGGCGGTTCACGCTGCGGGCCTGCTGCACCGCGACGTGAAGGCCTCCAACATCCTGATCCGTCGCGACGGCACGGCCAAGCTCGCGGACTTCGGCGTCGCCGCCGAACTCGATGGCGATCGCAGCGCCACGGGCGACTTCGCCGGCACGCCGCTTTATGCCGCGCCGGAACAGCTGCGCCGCGACAAGGATGCGCTCGGCCCCGCGACGGACGTGTACGGTCTCGGCATCACGCTGTACGAGGCGCTGGCGCGGAGGCTCCCGTATGCCGACGAGGGCATCGTGGCCCACCTCGCGCGCATCGAGGCCGGCAGGATCCCGAGGCTCGGCAAACAGGTCGAAGTCCCCAAGGACCTGGAGACCATCGTCCACAAGGCCATCGACCCGGATCCGGCACGCAGGTACCCGAGCGCGCAGGCGATGGCGGAGGACCTGACGGCGTTCCTCGAGTACCGGGCCATCTCCGCACGTCCGCTCGCCGCCCACGAGCGCATGCGCCGCTGGGTGCGTCGCGAGCCGTGGAAGGCTGCACTGGTCGGAGCGCTCGTGCTGCTGTTGCCGGGATTCGCCTTGCTCGCCGGCACCCTGATCGCCGAGCAGCCGCGCATCGCAGCGCAGCGTGAAGTCGAGTTGCGCATCCAGGCGAGGAACCTCCAGCAGCAGGGCTTCCAGGAGCTGTTCTACTTCTCGCAGGATCCCAATTTCGCGCTGCCCTTGTTCCGCGAGGCGCTCGACCTGCTGCCGGAGGGACCGGTGGGGGTGGCATGCTTCGCCACCGCGCTGTCGCTGGTGCAGCCAGCCGATGCCGTGTCGTTCCTCGACGGCAAGCACGTGGTCGTCAACCGCCACGAGGGCTTGCGCACCCTGCGCGCGAAGGCAGCGAGGTCGCAGCGGTTCCTCCAGCGGGACGAGGCCCGGCACCTGCAGTCGAGCCGCGATCGCGTCGACCTGCTCGTGTGCGCGATCGACGGGCTGTTGCGGGCACAGGAGATCGACGCGCCCGGTGCATTCCGTCCCCTGTTGCCGATCTTTCAGTCGATCAACCTCGGCGACCGCGAAGCCGACCCGTTGTTCTACGGGCTGCACGCCCGTGCCGCTGCGGGCGCGCGCGATGTACAGGAACTCGAGCGCGTGCTGTGGGCCATGCACAGCATCTGGCCGGATGCGCCGGAGACGCTGATGTGGGAGTCCATCTCGTGGGCTCCCCTCGACCTCGATCGCGCGGTGCAGAGCGCAACGCAGCTGGTGGAACGGCAGCCCCAGTCGGCCAAGGCGGTGCAGGTGCTGGCGCACCAGCTCGACTCCGCGGGGCGGTCGCAGGAGGCGATGGCTGCCATCGAGGCCGGGCTCGCGCGCGGCCTGCCGGAAGTCGCGCTGCTGCGCGCCAAGGGGCGGGTGTTGCGGTCGATGGGTGAGTTCGACCGGCT
The DNA here is from genome assembly GCA_041161695.1 of Planctomycetota bacterium. Classification (GTDB taxonomy): domain Bacteria; phylum Planctomycetota; class UBA1135; order UBA1135; family UBA2386; genus JBEATZ01. The sequence continues at coordinate 2,327 of JBEATZ010000177.1, forward strand.
CGAGGCCGAGGTCCTGCCCGGCTTGTCCCAGCAGTCCCACTTGGACATGGAGTATCTAGCCCTCGCCTACGCGAAGCGCGATCCGGCGCGGGCCGAGACCTGGATCCGCAAGGGGCTGGAGACCGCGCGAGGCATGGAGCGCGCGGACTTCCTCGAGGTGCTGGGCGGGATCCTGCGTACCGAGAAGGGCAGGGAGGACGAGTGCCTTGGGGCATGGGCCGAGGCGCACCGGCTGCGCCCGGAGAACTCGTTCATCCGCAGCAACTACGCGATCGCACTGATGCTGCGCGGCGACGTCGATGAGGCACGCGTGCACTTCGACGCGCTGCGTGCGCACGATCACTGGCTGCCCGGCGTCCATGCCCTCATGGTGCGTTGCTACCTGCAGGTCAAGGACCACCCCTCGCTGCTGGACATCGCCGACCGCTGGATGCAGGTGTCCGGCCAGGAGGCGCGGGCCAGCCACTACCGCGGCATCGCGCTGTCGCGACTCGGCAGGTTCCGCGAGGCCCAGCAGGCTCTCGACCGGCACCTTGCCGAGGCGCGCCCGCCCTACGTGGAGTGCTGGGTGGAGCTGGCGTGGTTGCGCGTCGATCCGGGTGGCGACCAGTCGCTGCGCGATCCCGCGACGGCGGCTGTCGAGATCGAGCGTGCGCTCACCGCGGCGCGGCTGCGGAAGCGTGCGCCCACGCCGTGGATGCTGGGCGTGAGCGCCGAGGTGGCCTTCGCCAACGGCGACCGCGAGCGGGCGATCCGTGATGCCGAGCAGGCGCTGCGCAGCCCGGACCTCGCGCAGGCCGAGGGGCCTGCGGACCTGGCGGGCCTGCTGCGGGCGGCCCTGGAGCGTTACCGCAACTGACTCAGCCGTGCTTCTTGGGCGCCTGGAAGATGTGCACGGCCATGTTGTGCACGGACTCGGCAGCTTCCATCATCGCCTCGGGCAGCGTCGGGTGGGCATGGATGGTCTGGGCGAGGTCGCCGACCGTGGCGCCCATCTCGATGGCGAGCGCGGCCTCGGCCACCAGCTCGGTGACCTCGGGGCCGATCATGTGCACGCCGAGCAGCTTGTCGGTCTTGCGGTCGCCGATGACCTTGACCCAGCCGTCGGTCTCGTTGAGGGACATGGCGCGGCCCGAGGCGCCGAACGGGAAGCGTCCCTCGACGGGATCGAAGCCCGCCTTGCGCGCCTCGTCGGCGGTGAGGCCGACGGAGGCGATCTCCGGATCGGTGAAGATCACCGCAGGGATGCACGCCGGGTCGTAGGCCGCGCCCTTGTCGCCGGCGATGGCTGCTGCGGCCACGAGCCCCTCGTGTGAACCCTTGTGGGCCAGCATGGGCTGACCGGCGACGTCGCCGATGGCGTAGATGCCAGGCACGTTGGTCTGGCGGCGATGGTCGACCGGCACGAAACCGCGGTCGTCGACCTTCACGCCCACGGCCTCGAGACCGAGGTTCTTGCCGCTGGGCCTGCGGCCCACGCAGCTGAGCACCACGTCGCACTCGAACACCTGGGCCTTGCCCTCGACCTCAGCCGTGACCTCGAGGCCGTTCTTGCCCTTCTTGAAGCCGACAGCCTTGGTCTTGGTGAAGACCTCGACCTTCTTCTTCTTGAGCATGCGGGCCATCTCCTTGGACAGCTCCTCTTCCATGCCCGGCAGCACGCGGTCCATGAACTCCAGCACGCGCACCTCGGTGCCCAGCTTGTGGTACACGAGGCCCAGTTCGAGGCCGATGTAGCCGCCGCCGATCACGATCATGCGCTTCGGCAGCGACTTGGGGGCCAGCGCATGGGTCGAGGACCAGACGTGCTCACCGTCGAAGGCGAAGCCCGGCACCTCGATGGGCGTGGAGCCCACGGCCACGACGATGTTCTTGGCCTCGAGGATCTTCTTGCCGTCCTTGGCGCTCACCTCGACGCGGCCCTTGGCGACGACCTTGGCGTCACCCATGTGCACGTCGACCTTGTGGTTCTTGAGCAGGCCGCCGACGCCCGAGGTCAGCTTGTTGACGATGCCGGCCTTCCAGGCGACGAGCGCGCCCACGTCCATGCCCTCGTACTTCGCCTTGATGCCCATCAGGTCGGCGTGGCGGATCTTCTCGGCAAGCTTGGACGCGGCGATGAGCGCCTTGGACGGGATGCAGCCCACGTTGAGGCACACGCCGCCGAGGTTCTCCTTCTCGACGACCGCGGTCTTGAGCCCGAGCTGTGCGCAACGGATGGCGCAGACATAGCCGGCAGGGCCGGCGCCGATCACAACAACGTCGTAGGTCATGGCAGGGGGATGCGGGGGTGGGAGCAGGCGCCGCTCACAGCGGGAAGGCGCCCTCGTTCAGGCGGAGCTTGTTGAGCGCGAGCACCTCGTCCAGCTGCTCGCGCAGCTGCGGCGGCACCGTGGCGTACACGTCCGTGATCAGCGTCTCGTCCGCAGGCGGGCCGTTGGACTCGGCGGCGGCGATGGCCTCGTTGACGGACGCGGCGATGCGCTCCTTGAACGCGGCTTCCTGCGCCTCGTTCCAGAAACCGCGCTTCTCGAGGTAACGGCGGAAGCGGTCGACGGGGTCCTTGCGTTCCCACTCGCGCACCTCGGCCTCGTCGCGGTAGCGCGTGGGGTCGTCCGAGGAGGAGTGGCCGAGGCGACGGTAGGTCACGGCCTCGATGAAGG
>JBEATZ010000192.1:0-3673 GCA_041161695.1 Planctomycetota bacterium
GGCATGGTGGCTCGAGGCCGTCACGCTGGCGCGGGCCATGCCCGGCGGCACCCGCCACCTCCACACGCACTTTGCCACGAATGGCGCCATGGTGGCGATGCTGGCAGCCTCCATCCGCGGCATCCCGTACAGCATCACCGTGCACGGCCCTGACGACCTCGAGCAGGCGCCGTTCCTGCACCTCGACGAGAAGGTGCACAGGGCCGCGTTCGTCGCATGCATCAGCGACTACTGCCGGAACGAGGTCGCTCGCCACTGCAGGCCCGCCGACCACAGCAAGCTGGTGGTCGTACGCTGCGGGCTCGAGCCCGGGACGGCGGAGCGGGAGCCCCAGCCGATGCCGCGCACCCTGCGCTTCGCGTGGGTTGGGAGGATGGTGCCGCAGAAGGGTCTCGAGGTGCTGCTCGAGGCATGCGCGCGGTTGCGCCGGGAAGGCCTCGCCTTCCGGGTCGAGCTCCTCGGTTCGGGTCCGCTTGCCGACGAGGTGCGTTCGCGCATCGTCGAACTCGGCCTCGAGTCCACGGTGCTCGCCAGGGGCTGGCAGCCCACCGAAGCCGTGCTTGCGACGATCGATGCGAGCTGCGCCCTGCTGGTCCCGAGCCACGCAGAAGGCATCCCCGTGGTGATCATGGAGGCGTTCGCCAGGGGCCGCCCGGTGGTGAGCACTGCCGTGGCCGGCGTGCCCGAACTGGTCGTCCATGGCGAGAACGGCCTGCTCGTGCCGAGCGGCGACCCGGTGGCGTTGGCGGCCGCGGTGCGGGAGTTCGCGGGCCTCGGCGCGGAGCGCTGGGCCGCGATGGGGAGCCGCGGACGGGATGCCGTCCGCAGGCTCCACGACATCGAGCAGTCCGTGGAGCTGCTCGAGCGCCTGCTCTCAGGCAATCACATGCCGTAGCCGGCGCGGACCCAGGCGTTCACCGCGGGTGCGGTGAGCTCGTTGCGCCAGGTGCCCTTGCGCATGGTGCGGGCATCCTGCAGGAAGCCGTTGAGGCCACCGCTCGAACCGCGCACCTGCTGGTTGTAGGTGGTGACGTCGCGATTGGGGGCTGGCATCTGCACGAGCACGGACTGCGAGGTCGTGTCGTTGACGCTGGTCAGCCAGCTGGACAGGCTGACGTAACCCTGGCTGTCCAGCTGGACCCATTCGCCCACGGGCCGCGTGCTGTAGTAGCGGTTGTTGCGGGAGACGTGGGGGAATGCCTGGGTGGCCTGGGTCACCGGCTTGCCGTCCACCTCCTGGAAGGTGTTCGACTCGATGACCGTGCCGGTCATGAAGGCCGTGTTGTGCATCTTCACCGAGCTTCCCCACGAGTAGACCGTGTTGTTCGCGATCCGCAGGTTGGTGATCGGCACGGAACTGCTGGCACCGATCCAGAAGGCCCAGTGCATGTTGCCGGTGACCTGGTGTGCGATCAGGTTGCCCTCGACGATGCTGTCGCGGGTGCCCTCGATCGTGATCCCCATGCCGCGCGGGGTCGACGCGTTGATGTCGCGCGCATCGAGCAGCACGTTGTTCCTGGCGACGGCCCTGAAGTTCGCCGCGGCAGTGGTTCCTGCCGTGCCCATCAGCACGCCGACCGGGTTGCGCAGGATCAGGTTGTCCTCGCACACGCCGGCGCTGCGCATCATCGCCCCGGTGGCGGACGAGTTCGCGAGGATGCAGCGACGCACGGTCGCGGGGCCGCAGTCGTACTGGATGTAGATGTTGTGGTTGAAGATCGTCGCGTTGGCGTAGGAGACGCCTTCCAGCCAGCCGTTCATGTCGAAGAGGCACTCCTCGATCAGGAGGTTGTCGACGTAGCTGAAGAAGCCGCCCTGCGAGTGCGCGAAGCCGTTGCAGTGGGCATCGAGGATCTGGCAGCGGCGCATGCGGAAGTTGTCGTGCCTGCCGCCAACGGCCTGGATCACGAGGTTGTCGCTGTTGCCGCGGAACCGCACGTCCTCCACCAGGATGTCCTGGCACGGACCGAGCAGGCAGAGACCCACCGTGTTCGTGGAGCCGTCGTAGCTCGCGGGTTCGATGTCGAGGTTCATGAACCACACGTGGCGCATGACCGTGGAGCCGTTGTAGTGCGCAAGGGCCGTGGTGCCCTGGTTGTGGCGGATGCGGGGGCGAGCGCCGTCGCCGTAGGCTGCCATGACGATGGGCTCTGCCGCGCTGCGACCTGACTTGTTCCAGACCAGCGTCTGGCCGGTCCAGGTGTCGCCGCGCTTCAGCAGCAGCCAGTCCGGATATCCCGCGCGCAGGGCTGCGTAGCCAGCCGCGAGGGTGCGCTTGGGCGTCTGCTCGGTGCGCCCGTCGTTGGCGTCATTGCCGCTGGCGCTGACGTGGATGCGGATCGTGTCCGTGCTCGGGTTGAGGACCGTCCAGCCGGATTCCTGCGCGCTGTTGACGGTGAGCAGCACCTCGAAGGTCGCGAGGGTGCTGGAGTTCACCGCAAAGGCCACGGCTGCACGGTGCTCACCGACCGTCAGCGCCTGCATGGCCTGACCGGTCAGGGTGAGCGCGCACTGCCGCGAGGCGGCAGGGGCGATCCCGGTGTTCGGGAACGAGGTGATCGACAGCCAGTTGGCGTTCGTCGTCGCCGTGACGTCGACGGCCACGGTGCTGTCGTTGCGCACGGTGACCGATGCGTACTGGTCCGGGATGATCCCGCCCACGATCGGCGTCGCCGAGTGCGTCGACTGCGCCGAGGGCAGGAGGGTCAGGGCGTAGGTCGGCGTGCCGCCGCCGCCGCCACCGCCGCCGGTGGGAACGTCCACCGTGAGGTTGACCGTGAAGGTGGCGTAGATCGCAGCATCGATGAGGAAGCGCACCTGCCCAGAATACTGTCCTTCCGCGAGCTGCTGCACCTGCTGGCCCACGAGGGTCATGGCACAGTTGCGAGCTTCCTGGACGCCCACCTGGGCGCCGTTGAAGCTGGTCACCTGCAGCCAGTTCGCCGTGGACTGGGTCTGCACGTCGACGGTCGTGGTGCCCGCGTTGCGCAGCTGGACCTGTGCGAACTGGTCCGGGGTCGTGGTTCCCGGCGTCACCGAGAACGTGTGGGCCGACTGGTTCGCGGGCTGGAGGGACAGCGCGTAGGTGGTGCCGCCACCGTTGCCGCCACCGCCGTTGCCGCCGCCGGTTGCAGAACTCGACTCGCCCGAACCGCAGGAGGTTGCGAGCAGGAACGCCAGTCCGAGGGCAGCGCCAGCGAACGGGTGCAGACTGTTGTGGGTCATGTGGATTCTCCTCGGCCGATGGATCGGCCGAAGAGCCCATCCGCCTTGAAGCGCTCCGGAATCCGGAGGTCTTGGAAGCGCCCATGGGATGGGCGGGCAGGATTCCTGACCTCGGCCGCAGGGGCGGCCGCGCGTGCCTCACCGTGGGGCTGGGTGGTTCTGCCGCCAGAGCGCCTCGCGCTCGGCTTCCAGGGCGCGGATCGTGCGGCTCTTGCCGCGCAGCAGGGCGTTCCTCTGGTAGCGCCGGAGGAAGGTGCGGAAGGCGGCATCCTCGTGGCGCGGCAGGCCGCGGAGCCAGGAAGAGACGTAGCCCCACACCATCGCAAGCGACCCCAGCACGCGCGGCGGCTGGGCCACGCGGACGAAGGCGCTCGCGAGGAGGAACGCCAGCGAGGTGCCCATGTAGTACTGGCCGAAGCCGTGCCGCTGCCTGCCGGTGAGCACGCCC
>JBEATZ010000204.1:0-17346 GCA_041161695.1 Planctomycetota bacterium
CTGTGCGGCTTCCGCCTCGGCCTGCTCGCGCATCAACTGCACCTCGGCGCGCGCCTGTTCCGCCTGGCGCTGCACGAGGGTGAACTCGAAGTCCTCGCGCTCGACGGCAACGAGGGTCTCACCGGCTGCGAAGAAGCCGCCGGCTCGCAGCGCGTGCGACACCTCGCGCACGCGGCCAGCCACCTGGGAGGACACGACCACGCTGGTGCGCGCCTCCACGGTGCCGCTCGCCTGCACGTCCAGGCGCACCTGTTCGGGCGCGGCCACGACGACCCGCACGAGCGGGGGGACGAAGGCCGGAGCGCGCGCGGCCGGGGCCGGCATGTTGCGGAGGCTGTGCAGCAGCCAGGCGGTTGCCCCGCCCAGCACGAGCAGCGGGAGCAGGATCTGCAGGAAGCGTCTCATGGGGATCCGGTGGGCGCGGCGGTCTCGGTGCCGCCGCCGAGTGCGAGGTGGAGGTCGATGCGGTTCGCGAGGCGCTGTTGGCGGATCACGACGAGGGCCGTGTCGGCGAGGAACGACTGGCGCTGGCTGTCGTTCACCGCGAGGAAGTCGCTGATACCCTGGCGGTAGCGATCCGAGGCGAGTTCGGCCGCGAGGCGCGCGTGGCGGGCTGCCGCGTCGAGCGCCTGCTCGCGCTCGGCGAGCAGCGCCTCGGCGGCGAGTGCCGACTCGACCTCGGCAAGGGCGCCGATCACCGCGCCCTGCCAGTTGGCGAGCAGTTCGCGCTGCACGGCCTCGTTGCGCTCGACCTCGGCCCGGAGGGCGCCGCCCTGGAACAGGGGCTGGACGAGGTTGGCGCCGATGCTCCACACGCGGAAGTCGGAGTCCGCCAGGTTCTGGAGGTCGTCGGTCGAGGTGCCGCCGCTGGCCGTGAGGCTGATGCGCGGGTACAGCGCGGCGCGGGATGCCTCGACTCGGCATCCAGCGGATGCGAGGCGCCGTTCTGCGGCGGCGAGGTCGGGCCTGCGCTGCAGCACCTCGGCAGGGATGCCAGCCGGCACACCGGGCACGGTTGCGGGCAGTTCGAGCGCGAACACCTGCTGACCCGTGGGATAGCGACCCGCCAGCACGTCGAGCTGGCGCAGGGCCCGCGCGAGTTCCTCCCTGCGCAACTGCACGTTGGCGCGCGCCTGGGAGACGTTGAGTTCTGCGAGCTGCACGTCGAGGGCCGGACGCACGCCGCTGCGGTAGCGCTCGCGCACGTCCGCGGCCGTTGCCTCGAAGCTGGCCACCGATGCCTCTGCCAGCAGTTGCAGCCGCGCCGCGGTCACCGCGGCGAAGTAGGCCTTGCACACCTGACCCGTGAGGCTGAGGCGCGCGGCCGCGAGGTCGGCAACCGATGCCTGCAGTTCGGCGGAGGCCGCCGAGCCGAGGGCCGCAAGTCGCCCCCACAGGTCGAGCTCCCAGCTGAGGTTGAGGCTCGAGCCGTAGATGGTGGTGGTGATGCTCGGTGGGTTGTCCGGGTCGGTGCCCGGGATGGGGAAGCCGATGAAGTTGCGCCGCGTGCGGTTCGCGGCCAGGCCGCCGTCGACTTGCGGCAGGCGCGGTGCGCCGGCGATCACCTGCCGTGCATCCGCGGCGAGCACGCGTTCAGCCGCTGCCGTGAGCGCCTGGTTGTGGGTGAGCGCCTGTTCGAGCAGGCCCTCGAGGATCGGGTCGCGGAAGCCTCGCCACCATGCACCGTCGGGGGTTCCCGCCGCCGTGGCTGCTGCCTGCCATGCAGCAGGCAGGTCGATGCCCAGTTGCCGTGGAGCCGTGGGCTCGGGCGGGGTCGAGCGGCAGCTTGTGCCCGCGATCGCGAGCGCGATCATGCCGGCGGCGCAGGCTCGGACGTTCACCGCGTGGCCCCGACGCGCGGCGAGGTCGCCTGCATCCCCGCCATCACGAACGTGACGAGCTGTTCACGGATCTCGGTCGTGTCCGAAGGGTCGCAGCGACCACCGCTCAGCTGGCGCACGAGCTCGGCGTGCTGCATCGCATGGGCCATCGCCCCGGCGCAGAAGTGCAGGCGCCAGAAGCACACCGACTCCTCCACCTCGGGCAGTGCGCGCTGGAGCTGACGGGCGAAACGGCTGAGAACCGGGCCGAAGCGGGCGGCGAGGAAGTCGCGCAGAAAGGGCGGCTGTTCCCCGAGCACGCGACCGAAGGTGCGAGCTGCAGCGGAGTCGATGGCGTGCGCCTGGAAGACCGGCTCGACGTAGGCGCGGACCACGTCCTCGATGCCGGGCGCCCCGGTGGAGGCCTCCAGCGCCTCGAGGCGCTCCAGCCTGGCCCGGTGGACGGGCTCCACGATGCGGTCCATGACCGCGAGGGTGAGTTCCTCCTTGCTGCCGAAGTGGTAGTGCACCGCCGCGAGGTTGACCCCCGCGCGCGCCGTCAGCATGCGCAGGGTGGTGGCGGAGAAGCCGACCTCGGCGAACAGGGTCTCGGCCACGTCGAGGATGGCTTGGCGGGTTTCCTGGGCGGTCATGAGCGGAAGGAGGGTACGGGGTATGGGCAGAGATTCAAACGGCTGTTTTGCCGGGGCGACCGCACCGTGGGGCCGCTTGAAACGGCTGTTCTGCCCGCACTGGTCCATGGATTCGCTGCATCGGGAGATCCGTGCCCTGCGAACTCCAACGCATGTTTGGTTGGTTCCAGCGCGATCCCCTTCCCCGCCTCCAGGCCGAGTACGAAGCCCTGCTCCTCCGCGCGCGCGACCTCCAGCGCGGCGGCGACATCAAGGGCTACGCCTACCTCACCGCTGAAGCCGAGGAACTCGCCCAGCGCATCGATGCGATGCGGCGCGATCGGGCTGCGACCAAGCCTGCAGCCACGCGCTGACCTGCTGCGGTCGCGGGCTCAGAGCCCGCGCAGTTCCCGCTCGGACGCGACGACGGCGCGCGCCAGGTACTCGTACTGTTCGATCGTGTTGTAGGCCTGGGGCGACACGCGCAGCATCCGCAGCCGGGGCGAGGCCCAGCGCATGACCGGCACCTCGACGTGCCACCGTTCCCAGAGCCGCACCTGCAGCGGATCCAGCCCCAGCGGACCCACGGGGTCGAGGGCGAGCGGATCGAGCACGATGCTCGCGAGCGACCCGATCATCGAGTCGGGGCACGGCGGCGCGGACCCCAGGGCGCTGCACAACAGGTCGCGGGCTCGCAGGGCGAGCGCACGGTTGTGGGCCATGAGCGCTGGGATGCCTCCCGGCAGCAGGCGCCCGAGGAACGCGAGCGCCGCGGGGATCGCCAGCCATGGCGATGCGTCACAGGTGCCGCAGAAGTCGAACTCGAGCCGGAAGCGCGAGCGGTCGGTGCGCGTCGAGTTGGCGCCGTGGCTGATGGCGAGCGGGCGGATGGCTGCCTGACGGTCGCGGCGCACGTGGAGGAAGGCCGAGCCCTTGGGGGTGCAGAGCCACTTGTGGCAGTTGCCGGTGTAGTACGCGGCGCCGAGGCGGCGCAGTTCGAGCGGCAGCATGCCCGGTGCATGGGCACCGTCCACCAGCACGTCGATGCCGCGTTCGGCGAAGGCCGCGACGATGCGCTCCACGGGCAGCACCATGCCGGTCGGACTGGTGACGTGGTCCACCAGCACGAGCTTCGTCCTCGGCGTGGCCGCGGCGGTGAGCGCCTCGACGACCTGTGCAGGATCCTGCAGCGGGAACGGCACGCGGGCGGTGACGACGCGTGCGCCCCAGGTGGCGGCAGCGAGGTCCAGTGCGTTGCGGCACGCGTTGTACTCGTGGTCGGTGGTGAGGAGTTCGTCGCCGGGCGCGAAGCGCAGTGAGCGCAGCACGGTGTTCACGCCGCTCGTCGCATTGGTCACGAAGGCGATGTCGTCGGCGTCGGCGCCGAGGAAGTCCGCGAGTGCGATGCGCGCGTGGTCCAGCAGCCCCTCGAGATCGCGGTGCACGAACAGCACGGGTTCGCGTTCCATCCGCGCCACGAACTCGCGCTGGGCTGCCAGCACCTCGCGCGGGCACGCGCCGAAGCTGCCGTGGTTGAGGAACACCACGCCTGGGTCGAGGTCCCAGTGGCGTGCGTGCTCGGATGGCTCGGGGAGGATCATGCTCGGTGGGTCTTGTTGCGGTTGCGAACGGGCTTCACTGGCCGACCGTGGCGCGGAGACCCTCGCTCACGGCGAGACCCGCGAGGTTGAGGCCCGGTGCCTGTGCGACCCACTGGCCGTACACCATGTTGCCGACGACGCCTGCGCCTGCAGGGAGCTGGAGGGGGACGCGTGCGATGCCGCTCGCGTCGACCTGCGCGAGCAGGAGCGCATCCGGGCTCACCAGCAGCTGGCAACCCGGCATGCCGGCGAAGGCGAGGTCCGCGGGCAGCGTGCCACCCGACCACGCGGTGGACGACAGTCCCAGCGCGAGGAACGCCACCGAGCCGGGCGGCATGGCGCCGCCGGTCCACTGCATGGTGCGGCCGGCGCGCGCAGGCGCCAGCGGATCGACGTCCACGATGGGCGGAGTGGCATGGCCGGCGCACGCGGTCCCGAAGGCCAGCAGGGACGGGCGTTGGACGTCGCAGGTCCAGAGGCCACGCCCGAGCGTGGCGGCCACGATCCTCCGGCTGCCCGCGACGAAGGCGACTTCCTCGACCGGAGCATTCGCGGGGCCGTCGTTCGAGGCCGACCAGTGCGCACCGCCATCGTCGGTCGCGAAGATGCCCACCTCCGTGCCCGCGTACACCACGCTGCTGTCGTCGGGGTGCACGATCACGCAGTTGACGGGCGCATCGGGGAGGCGCCTGCCCGCGCTGCCGCTCGCATCCGTCCAGCTGGCGCCGCCGTCGCGGGTGACCCGCACGTTGCCGCTGCTGAAGCCGCCCAGCGACACCCACACGACGTTCGGGTCGCGCGGGTCGATGGCGATGCGGGTGATGTAACGGTTGGGCAGTGGGTCGAGTGCGCCGTTGTCGTCCACGGCGATCCATGCCGGCGCGGCTGCGGTGCCGGTGGTGGTTCGGTACAGGCGGCCGTCGTTGTGCGCGACCCACACGATCGACGAGTTGCCCGGGGCGACTGCCACGGCGCTGATCTTGCTGCCCACGCCAGGCTTCACCGCGGTCCACGCAACCGTGGCCGCGCGCGCATTCTCGGTGCGCCACAGGCGCGTCGCGCCCACGTACAGGCGGGCCTGCTGGTTGGGGTCGAGCACGAGGGGCGTGATGAAGTTCGCGGTGGCCGCCGTGGTCTCGGCGATGCCCGAGTAACAGAAGCTCGCGGAGGCACCGCCGTTCGTGGACCGGAACACCTGCGCCCACACGTACTCGCCGTAGACGTAGGCGGGATTGGTGGAGTCGACCTGCACCTGGCCGCCGTCGCCGCCGAAGGTCATCACCGAGGCCGTACCCGTGCCGGTGAGGCGCTGCGTGCCGTTGTCCTGCGTGCCGCCCACGAGGATGCCGGAGGATGCATTCCCGGCTGCACCGTAGAACTGCGTGGAGCGCATGCCGTTGTCGAGGTCGACCCAGCCCGTGCCCTGGCCGGCAGCGAGGATGTCGGGCGCCACGTGCAGGCCGCCGTCGGTCATGACGTAGACCCTGCGGTTCGTCGCGCCGTCGTAGCCCGGGTCCGCCACGACGTTGTGCACGTCGAGGTGCGGATCCGTGGTCATGATGTAGCCGTTGCTGATGCGCGTGAAGCTCACGCCGCCGTTGGTGCTGCGCCACACGTGCAGTCCCGCGGCAACCATCACGTTCTCGTTGGTGGGGTCGACCCAGAAGCCGTTGAAGTACCACGAGGTGCCGGTGCTCGAGGTGCCGGTTCGCAGGGTCCAGTTCCTGCCCGCATCCGACGACCGCCACACCTTGCCGCCGTTCAGGCCCGTCGAGCCGTAGACCACGCCAGGGCTGCTCCTCGCCCAGCAGAACTCGACGCGTGCGTCGTAGGAGTTCATGCCCGAGAGGCCGGACACGGCATTGCCCCAGGTTGCGCCGCCGTCCGCGGACCACACGACGTCGTGCAGCGCCAGCGAGCTGTCGACGACCTGCGCCACGCACTGCGAGCCGTTCGCCGGGTCGAAGGAAACCATGTTGCACGAGAACGCGCTGCGCACGACGGACCACGTCTGGCCGCCGTCGGTCGAGCGGTGGATGCCGCCGGGACGAACGGCTGCGAGCAGCACGCCGGAGTTGCCGGGCTGCACCGCGATCGACTGCACGTACTGCCATGCGGCCGTCGCCGGGAGCTGTGACCACGTGGCGCCGCCGTCGAGGGTGCGGAACACGCCTGCCCCGCGGATGGCGCTGCGGTTCACCCCGCGCGCGACGTTGTCGTTGAAGAAGCCCTCGCCGGTGCCCACGTACATGACGTCGGGGTTCGCGGGGTCCATCGTCATCGAGGCGATCGAGAGGTTGGTCCACCAGTCGCTCACGGTGGACCAGGTGACGCCGCGATCGGTGCTCTTCCACAGCCCGCCGCTCACCCCGCCGGACCAGAGCACGTTCGGGTTGCGCGGGTCGATGACGAGGGTGCGGCTGCGACCGGCCACGTTGAAGGGGCCGCGTTCCACCCACGCGTTCGGCGCGATGCCGCCGTCGTCGATCGCCGCCGTTGTCGCAACGAGCGCCTGCCTCCCCTGGAGCGCCGCCTGCCATGCGCCGGGCGGGATCGCACCGTTCTCGTCGAGCATGCGCTCGGTGCGCCACTGCAGCGCCGCGTTCGGGAACTCCGGCCCCTCCTCGCCCTCCGTGACGGAACAGGCGGCGAGGAGCAGCAGCACACACCACGGCAACGGCGAAGCGCAGGCGGACATGAGGCGCGAGATCATACCTGCCAGCTTCCGTCTGCCGTTCAACCGCGCAGCGCGATGCCCTCGTGCGCGAGCAGCCAGCGCTTGCGGTCGATGCCGCCGCTGAAGCCGCCGATCGAGCCGTCGGCGGCGATCACGCGATGGCACGGGACGACGATGGGCAGTGGATTGGCGCCGTTGGCGCCGCCGACCGCTCGCACTGCAGTGGGCCGGCCGATCGCCTCCGCGAGCTGTGCGTAGCTGCGCGTCCTGCCCCATGGGATCGCCTGCAGTGCCCGCCAGGTCGCCAGCTGGAACGGTGTTCCCACCGGTGCGAGTTCGAGCGCGAAGGTGCGCCTCCTGCCGGCGAAGTACTCCGCGAGTTGCCGCAGCACCGGGTCGCAGCGGCGCATCGCCGCGGTATCCTGCTGGCAGCGTGCATCGCGGACGCCTAGCTCGATGCGCACCACGCGGCCTGTGCCGTCGACCGTCACGCCGATCGGGCCCAGCGGGCTCGGGGCGATCGCGCACGGAACTTCTGCCGTGATGCGATTCACTGCACGGCCACGGTCATGCGGACCACGGGAGCAGCCAGTCGTTCTGCGGGCGGCAAGCCCTCCTGCAGGTGGAAGTAGGGCTGCGCCACGATCGGTCCCGCTGCCTCCAGCCCCTGGTCCGCGAGCGCCTGCTGCAGCAGTTCGGTGCCGCGTGCGACCTTCTGGTCGTAGTCGCCTGCATCGGGGAACACGAGCAACACGTCGGTGCGCGGCAGGTTGCGCAGTTCCCACCCTGCCGGAGCCTCGAAGGCACGGCCCTCCGGGCGCTGCCGGAACGGCACGGCCATGTACTTGCGTCCGCCCTCGGTGAAGAAGCTCGCGAACCCGGCGATCTGCTGGTCCTGCTCCACCAGCACGTCGTGACGCGTGCGGTAGGCCGCGGCGCGCAGCTCCCAGGTCCCCGGGTCGTCGACCACGACCCAGCGCAGCGCGCGATTCTCGTCGCGCACGGGCAGTGCGGGTCGCGGCTCCGGGCGGTTGCCGGGCATGCGCACGGATGGTCTCGGCGACGGCGCGGCTGCGGCAGGCGGCTCGAAGAAGTCCTTGGCCCACTCGACGTCGGAGAGCTGGAAGTGCACGGTCCAGCGCGGGCCGTTGCCGATGCGCAGCTCCCTGGGAACCCACGTCGTGGAGGTGCGCAGCCATTCGGTGACGTGCACCTCGCCCCCGTGCAGGCGGAACGCCTCGGGGCGCAGGTCGTCCGTGCGCAACAGCACCAGCGCCTCCCCGTCGGTGAGCTTCAGGTGGAAGGTCCGCGCGTCCACCCGTTTCGTCTCGACGGTGCGGTACAGCGGTCCGAGGGCGGCTGCATCGAGCACCGTGCGCAGCTCGGTGAGGGCCTGCTCCACGCCTGCGTCCGGCGGGAGTTCGCGGTCGCCCGCGAAGGACCGGAGGCCCGACCCGGCGAGCAGGTGCACCGTGGCGTCCTTCTGTGCGCGCAGGATGCCAGGCAGCTTCGCGTGCACCTGCCACTCGGCACCGGACGGGTCCGTGACGCGCGCGCTCACGCGATCCATCGATCCACGCAACGCACCGTGACAGTGCGCGAGCACTGCATCCGGGACCGCCGCGGCGTCCAGCTTCGCGGGATCGAATGCCGCGTCGGAGCACGCTGCCGCGAGCAGCAGCGCGCAGGACGGGATCAGTTGCCGCGCTCGAAGATCTTGCGCCACTCCTCGACCTCGTACCCGCGATCGGCGCCGCCGGAAAGCGCCTGCAGCGCCTTGCGCGCCGCCAGCCGCACGTTGGGGTTGGTCTCGACCGGGGTGAGCATGTCGATCAGCTTCGGCACCTGGTCCTGTGCATTCATCCTGCCCAGTGCGACCGCACATGCCTCGCGCACCTTGGGCGTCGGGTGGTCGATGTGGTTCGCGACGAGGGCGGCGTCGGCAGGCTCACGCGTGAGTCCGAGGCCGCGGATGGCCTGCAGCAGGACGCTCGGCTCGACTTCGGCGCGAGGCTTGGCTGCGACCTGCTTCCAGAAGGCCACCAGCTTCTCCTTCTCGAACGTCACGGGCTGCAGTCGGTACAGCGTCCATGCGGCGCTCGCCCGGCCCTCGAGGCCGTGCTTCGGGTCGTCGACCACCTTGATGATCACGCCAAGGGGCGTCGCAGGGTCCATCAGCATCGCGAGCCCGAAGATCGCGCGGTCGACCAGGAACGGGTCGGAGCTCTGTGCGCCGCTGAGCAGCACCGGCATGACCTCCTTGCCCTCTGCGAATCCCAGTGCCGACAGCGCGATGCCCTGGTTGGCCACCACGCTCGAGTCGCTGGCCGTGGCGATCAGCTCGGCGTGGTTCTCACGCACCAGCTTGGTCAACAGGCGCTCCAGCGACTCGGCACGGCGATCGGCCGTCGGGGTGCCCTTCTGGTCGAGCGCCGCGGCATAGCCGGCGAGCGCCCGGTCGATCTGCAGCAGGATGCGCGGCAGTTCCCGGTCGCGCTTGGCGTTGGCCTCGACCTGCTGGAACTCCTTCTCCACGGAGGCATCGAACTCGCCCTGCGCCGGGTCGGTGGCATCGGGAGCGCCGGAACAGGCGACCAGCAGCAGCAGCGGAAGGAGGGCGATGCGGTTCATGGGGGCGAGGTTGGAGGGGGACTGGCGCCGATTCTTCCCGGAAATCGCGCCCTCGGCCACAATCGTGTGCCATGTCCCCGCAACCTGACCATCCCCCTGCCGGCGACTTCGAGCAGGTCGAGGTGGTCACGGACCGCGCGAGTGGCATGCAGGCCGTGCTGGCGATCCACGACACCCGCATGGGGCCTGCCTTCGGCGGCATCCGCAGGCGGGCCTACGCATCCCTCGAGGAGGCAACCCGGGACGTGCTGCAACTCGCCGCGGCCATGACGTGGAAGTGCGCGATGGCCGGCCTCCCCGCGGGCGGCGGCAAGATGGTGCTCCTCGACCATGAGGGCCTCGACCGGCCTGCGGCCTATCGCTGCATCGGCACGTTCGTCGCATCGCTGGGCGGGCGGTTCTCGACCGGTCCCGACGTGGGGACCACGGATGCCGACCTGCGCGAGGTCTGCTCGCGTACGCGGCACTGTGCCAACCCCGATGCAGCGGGTCCTGGCGACCTTGGCCGCGCCACGGCGCTGGGCGTCTTCCATGCGCTGCTCGCCACTGCCCAGCGGGCCGGCATCGAACTCGTCGGCGCCACGGTGCTCGTGCAGGGGCTCGGCACCGTGGGTGCGCCGCTCGCGCGCATGTGCCGCGAGGCGGGTGCCCGCCTGCTGCTCGCCGACGTCGACGGAGCGCGGGCGCAGGCGCTGGCGGCAGGCCTCGGGGCGCAGGTGGTGGACCCCGCGCGCGTGCTCGCAACGCCCTGCGACGTGCTGGTCCCCTGCGCGCTCGGCGGCCTCGTCGACACGGCTGCTGCCGGCAGCCTGCCGGTGCGGGCCGTGTGCGGCGCCGCCAACAACCTGCTGGCCTCGGCGGAGGCCGGGCGCGTGCTGCACGACCGCGGCATCCCCGTGGCTCCCGACTTCGTGGCCAACGCCGGGGCACTCATCGCAGGCTGCCTGCACCAGCTGAACGGGACCCGGGTGGGGGACGATCGCATCACGGCCATCGGCCGCACCGTGGACGCGGTGCTGGGGGAGTCGAGCCGCACGGGCAGGCCTCCCGGCGAAGTCGCGCTGGCATGGGCTCGTTCGCGGGTGGCGGCCCTGCCGCACCGGCCCTACGTTGGCGCCAAGTGATGCCACCGACCCACATCCACCGCATCCGCGTCCGCTACTGCGAGACCGACCGCATGGGGCTCGCGCACCACGGCAGCTACGTGGCATGGCTCGAGGAGGCGCGGACCGAGTGGATGCGCACCCTGGGCCGCACCTACCGGAAGATGGAGGACGACGGCGAGTTGCTCGTCGTCGCCGACATGCACATCCGCTACCTCAAGCCCGCCACCTTCGACGACGTGCTGCAGGTCGAACTGCGCGCGGTCGAGCGCAGCAAGGTCGCCATCACCATCGGCTACGAACTGACCCGCGAACCCTGCGGCACCAGGATCGCGAGCGCGACCACGAAGCTCGCGTGCGTGGGCAAGGACGGCAGGATTCGCAGGCTGCCGAGGGAACTCGCATGAAGCATCCTGTCGCAGGTCCCGTCCTCGCAGTCCTCGCGTTCGCTGGCTCCATCGCAGCGCAGCAGGTGCCGGCGCCCGTCGCTCCCGCTGCCCCGCCCGTGGGCGTGCTGCTCCTCCTTTCGGAGCCGCGGGCGCTCGATGCCGAGGTGCTGCGTGCAACCCTCGAGCGCGGGTTCCGCCTCAAGCTCGCCCCGAAGCCGCCTGCCGACGGCCGCGGCAACTGGCTGCAGGTGGCGGGCGACGGCGCGGCCATGCGCATCGGCGGTGTGCTGATGCGCCTCACGGCCTCCGCCGCGCAATGGGAGGTCGGGGACGCTCCGCGCACCGATGCGGACGACGCGGCCGCACTGCAGGCGGTGAAAGACCACAAGGGCTTCCTGCTGCTCGAGGCCGCCGAGCGGCCCGCGGATCCCGCGCAGCGCGCGACACTCCACCAGACCACGGGCCGCACCGCCGCAGCCCTTCTCGGTCCCGATTGTCTTGCCGTGGCGCTGCTGGAACACGGGTCGTTCCGCTCGATGGACGCCGAGGTGGCCATCGACCTGATGGGAAACGACCAGCGCCGCAGGTTCGCGCCGCTTGTGGTCGCGGGGGCCATGGTGCTGCTGTCGGCGCCGCGCTCCCTCGATGCAGCTGCCGTGCGCGCTGCGGCCACGCGCGCCTTCGGGGTGGAGTTCCCCGAGCGCAGCGAGGATCCCGGAGCCGACTTCCTGCTCGTGTACGAGCAGAGTGCGTTGATTCGTCACGCCGGCGCCGGCTACGTCATCGAGTGCATCGGGGAGCCGGTGCTCGGCGTCGATGCCGTGCAGGGTGGCGACCCGGCCGTGATCAAGGCGGTGGGCGACCACAAGAAGGCCTTGCTCGTGGCCTCGGGCCTTCGCGCCCTGGACGCAGGCGAGTTGACCGCGCGATACGCGAAACTGGGCCGCCTGATCGCAGAGATTCTCGATGCCGACTGCATTGCACTCAGCTTCCGGGCCGATCGCAGCCTCCACGTGCTCGACGCATCGGCCGGCGAGAAACTGCGCAGCGAGGACCCGGTGGCGGCGTTCCGGGCGAAGGTTCGCAAGCCCTGACGTTCCCATGACCCTCACGCCGGAAATCGCCTTCGAGCGCAACCGCGAGCGCCTGCTCTCGGTGATCTACCTGCGCATGGGGGCCGACCTCCGCACGCGCATGGATCCCGAGGACGTCCTGCAGGAGGTCGCGATCGAGGCGATCCAGTCATGGCACACCCTGGACGACCATGCCAACGCCGGCGCGTGGCTCGTCACGCTCGCTCGTCGCAAGGTCGCGCGCATCATCCGCGACCAGGTGGGCGTGGCCGCGCGCGACCCGCGGCGCGAAGCGCGCCTGCCCACGGAGGTCCCGCTGGCGGACCGCCGATCCGGGCCCGTCACGCATGCCGACCGCAAGGACCGGCTGGTGCTGCTGGAGCAGGCGCTGCAGCGCCTCACCGACGACCACCGCGAGGTGATCCTCGCGATGCGGATCGAGGGTCTCTCCGCGCGGGAGACTGCCGACCGGATGGGCAGGAGCGAGAATGCCGTGCACCTGCTGCTGGGTCGGGCGCTGCGTGCACTCGCCGAGGAACTGGCGCTGTGAGCGGCGTGGCCGACGAGCGGCCTTCGGGCGTCGACGAGCGCATGGCGCGCATCCTCGCCGAGGGCGCAACGGGCGAGGCCAAGTCGCGGCTCCAGCAGGAGCGTTCTGCCGAGTCCGAGGACCTGCTGGCCCGCATCCAGGCGCTCGACTTCGTCTCCTCGGTGGTGGGCGAGGCCGCCGACCTGCCCGAGCGACTCGGCGACTACCGCATCACGGGACTGCTCGGCCGAGGCGGGATGGGAACCGTGTACCTCGCCTGGCAGGAGCAACTCGAGCGCGAGGTGGCACTGAAGGTGCTGTCTCCCCAGCTCTCCGCCGACCCGACCATGCGGCAGCGGTTCCGGGTCGAGGCACGTTCGACTGCGGCGCTGCACCACGCACACATCGTCCCCATCTACGACTACGGCGAGAGCAGCGGTGCACTCTACTTCGCCATGGAACGCGTCGATGGCGTGAGCCTCGACCGCGTCATCGCCAACGCGCGCAAGCGCAAGGTGCGGCCGATGGAGCCGATCGAGGCCGCACGGCGCTTCGCCGGCGTTGCGGATGCGCTCGGCCTCGCGCACCGTCGCAGGCTCCTGCACCGCGACGTGAAGCCAGGCAACATCCTGATGGCCGCGGACGGCACCCTCGCGCTCACCGACTTCGGCCTCGCCAAGGTGCTCGACCGCGCGTCCGTGCAGCTCACCACCAGCGACGGCGGGTTCCTGGGCACCCTGCACTATGCGTCCCCGGAGCAGGCAACCGGGCGGGTGCTGACCCCTGCGAGCGACCTCTACTCGCTCGGCGTGACGCTCTTCGAGGCGGTCACCGGGGAACTCCCGCTGCCCGGCAGCACGCCAGAGGCGCTGCTTCAGAGCATCCTGCACGGCACGCCCCGCCGGCTGCGCGACGTCATGCCGCACGCCCCGCGCGACCTCGAGACCGTCGTCGACAAGTTGCTGCAGCGCGAGCCGCAGGACCGCTACCAGGATGGCGAGGCGCTCGCTCGCGACCTGCAGCGCGTCGCGGAAGGCGAGCCCATCCTCATCCGCCGCGCGCCGCTGCTGCAGCGAGTCTGGCGACGCATGCGTCGCAATCCCCTGCTGTACGGCGCGCTCTCGCTCGCCGCGGCCCTGCTGCTCGCCACCATCGTCATGTTCGGCGTGCTGCGACGGGAGCGCGGTCAGGCCGACGACCTCCGGCACCAGGAACGCCTTGCTGCGCTGGCAACCGAGATCAAGGCGGAGGCAGGACCGCCCGTGGGCCCCCCAGGCATCCTTGCGTGCCTCACGGGCCTCGCACCGACGGTGGCTGCCGTCACTCCCGGTCTCGTCGCCCGCATCGATGCCGCAGCGCGCGAAGACGAGTCCGACCCGCTGCCTGCCCGCATGCGCGGCGCATACGTCGAGGACCCGCTGCCTGCGGCAACGGAGCTGTTGCTGGAGGGGCGGGGGCACGAGGCGCGCGGCGCGTACGATGCCGCGATCGCAGAGGCCATCGGTGGCCGCAGCGGCGGCGACCTCGCCCTCGACCTGCGGCTCTACCGTCTGTACCTCGGACGCGCGGTCGCGAGCCTGACCGCAGCCGTTGCCCGGCCCGAGGATGCGCGGATGGACCTTGCCCTCGCGTCCTTCCTGCGGCCGGGCGCCACCTTCCCGAGGGACCTCGTCGAAGTGCTCGACGTGCTGGAGTCCGCCGGTCCCGCCGCCAGGTGGGCGGAACTGCGCAGCCGCCTCGGTGCGGATGTCGCGCGCCTCGCGGCCTGTGCCTCGGTGGTCGCCACTGCGGTGCGGCTACCGATCGCAGGACTCGGCAACGCGATGACGGTGGCCGTGCCGCAGGCGGACCGCCTCGCGCTGGCTGGAGCACTCGCAGGCCTCGTGCCCGCCGACTGGCCGCGGGTCGAGGTCCTGCCCCTGCTGCAGCGCCTCGACGGCAAGGTGCGCAGTGCCCTCGCCAGCACGGGCGAACCTGCCGAGTTCGCGGTGCGCCGCTCCGAGGCGGAACAGCTGCTGGATGCGCACGTGCACCCTGCTTCGCCCGCGCAGGCGGAGCGCGCCGTCTTGCAGCTGGTGGCGGAACCCGGAGCCCAGGTCGCGCTGTTCGACGGACAAGGACGCGAACTCGATGTCGCGCTCCAGCTGGCAGGGTACGAGCGCCTCGTCGAACTCGGAGCATCGCCTTCGCTGCTGCGGCTCGTCCTGCCGCGTTTCGAGGCGCTGCGGCGCGGCCTCCCGCCCTCCCTCGAGGTCATCCGCACCGCGGCACGCATCCACGGCGCCGTCGGCAGTCCCACGGCAGCCGAACTCGCGCAGCGATGGGTCGAACTCGCCCCGCTCGATCCCGAGGCCCTGTTCTGTCGCATGCAGTCCCGACTGGTCGCCGGCGCACTGGACCTCGCTGCCGACGACGGTGCCGCGGCATTGCAGCGAACCGTCGACCCTGCACCGCTGCTCGCGCGCATCGAGTCCGCCATCGCTGCTGTCGGCAACCGGCTCCCCGGCCGGAGGGTGGAGGTCGACCGCCTCGCGGCAGCCTTCCGCGAACTGGCTCCGGCCCTTCGCTGAGGCTGAAGGTCGCTCAGTTGCCCTGTCGGAGTCCGACGCGACGCAACTGCTCCCCGAAGTTGGCGACGACCCCGTCGCCCGACAGGTGGTGTTCCAGTTCCCTCCGTGCCGCCCGCACGATCCGTTCCGTGGCCACTGGATCCGCGAGGTGCCGCTCGACCACCTGCTCGAGGTCCGACCAGTCCCATCGAACCGTGGCGCACGTCTCGCCGGCGCGGAACACGTCGGGCCTGGTTTCGAGGTGCGACATGTCCGGCTTCACGAGCAGGCACCCTGCCAGCACGGCCTCGAAGTCGCGGTGGCACACCTCACCGTTGCCGAAGGGCGAGAGGCAGATCCTGCTCGCCAGCATCTCGGCACGGTAGGTTGCATGATCGACCCTGCGGTCGGGCAGGATCACCTGGAGCCTGCTGGAGAGTCGCTCGAGGGCCTCGACCGCAGGGCGCCTCAGCGGCGCGACCCAGCCCGTGGGAACGTCTGCCCGCAGGATCACGTCATGAAGCCGCTGCCCTGCAGGCGCATCCGTGCTGCCGAACCGGCGCACGGTCGAACTGCAGCCGAGGTTCCATCCGAGCCACAACCGGTCCAGTGCCGCATGGGGCAGGGGACGTGAGCGTGGATACGGATCGTCCGCGAAGGAGATGCCGTGCACGCGCGCAACATGGTCCGTGAGGTTGCACTTGCCGATGAACTCGCGCGTGTACCAGCTGCGGTCGCGGTAGAGCTGGTTCTTCACCACCAGCGCACAGCGTCCCGCAACCTCGGGCCATGCAACGCCAGCATCGTCGTCGCCGTCGTAGTAGAGGAGGGTGGCAGCAGGGCAGGTCCGCGACAGGTCGTCGAGCAGGCGCATGCCGCGCTGGACCTCGATGAAGTGGTTGACCTGCACGAGGCAGGCATCGGCAGCGCCCACCCAGCTCGGAACGCGACCCGACGCAGGGTCGATCCACGCCGTCCGGAACACCGTGCGGAGTTCGTCCCGGATGCGGCGGCGGTGGCGTGCCAGCGGCGCGAACTGTTCGAGGCATGTCGACGACGAACCCATCGTCACGATCGCGACGCGCAACAGGTCGGACCGGCCCGCTGCGTGCCAGACCGGGGCATCGCGCAGGTCGCGCACCAGCCTGCGCAGGCGATCCTTCCGGGTGGGCGGCTTCGGTCGCGGTGACATGGCAGGACTGGTGAGCATGCGCGGGCCGTCGGATCCCGGCACGTCGAAATCGCCGCCTGAGGGGGCTGACGGGCCACGGTTTGTGGCTGCCCACGGGCTGCCTATGCTCGCGTGACCCCCATGGCCGCCACCTCCCTGATCCTGACCGGCATCGCATCGATCGGGGTCCTCGCGTGCTTCGCGGGTGATCGTGCGCCCGTCGGTGCCGGTCCGACGGCAGCGCAAGGAGACCGTGCAGGCGATCCGAGGGCCTCGAGTACCGATGGCGTGCGCGGCATCGTGCTGCGACCCGACGGCTCTCCCGCAGCTGGCGCCAGGGTGACGTTGTGGTCGCTGCGCGCTGCCTGGCCGGCGCCGGATCGCATCGAGCTGGAGTCGGCGATCACCGGCAACGACGGTGCCTTCCGCTTCCGCACCGCGCCAGGTCCTTGCCAGCACCTCGATTGCGAGCACCCGTACTTCGCGGGCGACGACCTCGGCGTGCGCCAGGAGGTCACCGAGCACGAACTGCGGTTGCGCGCGGGCTGGCGCCTCGTGGGCATCGTGCAGGCCGATGGCGGTAGGGTGGTGCGAGGCGCCTCCGTTGCCCTCGAGCCGCAGTCCGGCGAGGCGCGTGCGCCGATCCTCGGCAGCGTCGACGACACCGGCAGGTTTCTCGTCGACAACGTCCCGCGCGGCAACTGGCGCCTGGTTGCGCGCCACCCGGACTGGCAGCCTGCCGTACTCACCGGCATCGCCGTCGGTGCCTCGCAGATGCTCGCGCTCCAGTTGCGCACCCCGTCGCTCTCGCTCGGGGGCCGCGTGGAGGCGGGCCAGCCGCCGCGGCCCGTGGGCGGGGCGTTGGTGCGTGCCTGGCCGCAGGGTGCCGGTGGTGGCGTGCCGTCGGAGGCCACGACGGATGCCGACGGCCGCTTCGTGCTCCGCGGGCTCTCCCGCGGCGCCCTGCGCGTCGACGTACTGCACCCGAACCACTCCAGCTCCTCGCGCGTGGTGGCGGTCGACGGCGCCTCGGCTCCAGTTTCCATCGAGCTCGGGCCGCGGTCGCGGGTGCGCGGCCAGCTGCGGCCCGCAGCCCCTGGCGTGCTCGCATCCGCCGGCAGCCTCGAACTCGTCCTGCGTGCGCGCAGCGGCGAGCTGCACGCGGGTCGCG
>JBEATZ010000206.1:0-32376 GCA_041161695.1 Planctomycetota bacterium
CCCGCCCCTCACCCGCCGCGGGTGTGCATCTCGAGGTGCGGGGCCAGCCGCAGCTGCGCGTGCTGGGCCAGCGGCTCGCGCCGTTCCATCCCTGCGCGCACCTCGGCCCCGCGGTCGGCGCGTGCGGACCATCCCTGCTGCAGGACCTCGGCCAGCTGCGCATCGGTGGCGCCGCTGCGGAGCAGTGCGCGCAGGTCGGTGCCCTCGGTGGCATAGAGGCAGCGGAACCACATGCCGTCGGCGGTGAGCCTGCTGCGATCGCAGGTGGCGCAGAATGGCGCGGTGACCGAGCTGATGATGCCGAAGGCAGTGCCGTCCGGCAGCGTGAAGCGTTCGGCCGGCGCGCTGTCGGTGCGCGGCACGGCGGTGACCGGGCCGAAGGCGGCGGCGATGCGCTCCAGCATCTGGGCGCGGGTCACGACACGGTCCATGGCCCAGCGCGTGGCGCCGCCCACGTCCATGTACTCGATGAAGCGGATCTCCGCGCCGATCCCGCGCGCATAGTCCACGAGCGCAGGCACCTCGCCGTCGTTGACGTCGCGGATCACCACGGTGTCGAGCTTGAGTCCCTCGAAGCCGGCGCAACGCGCCGCCTCGATGCCGGCAAGGACGCGCGCGTGGTCGTCGCGGCGCGACAACATGCGGAACACCTGCGGGTCGAGGGTGTCGAGGCTGATCGTGAGCCGCTGCAGGCCGGCGCTTCGCAGCGGCCCGGCCGCCCGGTCCATCAGCACGCCGTTCGAGGTCATCGCCAGTTCCCGGATGCGCGGCTTGTCGGCCAGCATCCGCACCAGCACCTCGAGGTCCCGGCGGAGCAGCGGCTCGCCACCGGTGATGCGCACCTTGTCCACGCCGCAGTCGAGGAAGCGGTCGACGACGCGGCTGGTCTCCTCGAAGCTGAGCACGTCCTTCTGCGGCAGCCACGCGTACTCCTCCTCGGGCATGCAGTACTGGCAGCGCAGGTTGCAGCGGTCGGTGACCGACAGCCGCAGGTTGCGCATCGGGCGCTGCATGCGATCGAGGACGGGAGGCACGGGGGCGGACACCATACCGACGGCTGCACGCGGCGGGGCACATCTCGTCCGGCTGTTTCCGTTGCGCTGCAGCGGTCCTGCCCTGACCATGCTCCCACCTCGTCCTCAACCTCGCCGCCCCCTGCACCCATGACGCTCAAGGTGATCGCCGGCATCTACGGCAGCCGGATCCTCAAGACCGTTCCCGGCATGGGAACCAGGCCCCTGCTCGGCCAGGTGCGCGGCTCGCTCTTCAACATCCTCGCCGCGGACATTCCCGGCGCCGTGGTGTGGGATCTCTTCGCGGGCACGGGCGCGAGCGGCATCGAGGCGCTCTCGCGCGGCGCCGACCGCGTGCTGTACTGCGAGAAGAACGCGCGCGCGCTCGACATCCTCCGC
The DNA here is from genome assembly GCA_041161695.1 of Planctomycetota bacterium. Lineage (GTDB taxonomy): Bacteria > Planctomycetota > UBA1135 > UBA1135 > UBA2386 > JBEATZ01. Next base: position 1,413 of record JBEATZ010000206.1, read on the forward strand.
GGCAACCTGCAGGCGCTCGGTGACTATGCCGTGCAGCGGTCCGTGGTGATGCGCGCCGATGCCTGGGAGCCGCCTGCCATGACGCGCGCGGTCTTCGGCGGCGAGCCGGTCGAGGGCGAATCTCCCGATGCGGAGGTCGCGCCGCACGTGATCTTCTTCGACCCGCCCTATCCGCTGGTGGTGGAGGATCCTGCGCGCGCCCTCGGCAAGGTGCGCGGGCTCCTGAATCGCCTCGCCAAGGGCGGTTGCCTCGTCTTCCACTTCCCTGCCGGACAACTCGACGAGGACGACTTCGATGCCGACACGGCCATCGACCTCCGCGTGTGGGGGACCACGGCCGTTGCGCTGCTGTGGCGCGCAGGCGAGGAGCCCGAGCGGGTGCGGCGGAAGCGTGAGGGTCGCGACGCCGATCCCGCATCGGAACCGCCCGGAACGCCCGCCCCGACCGACTCCTGACCGCACGGCGCCCATGGCGCGGGCCTTGCGGCGACCTGCTGCGGTGCGCCGTGGTGTCCGGGGCGGCCGAATCAGGATCAAGCCGGGGCCCTGCGGTGGCCGATGAACGGCAGGCAGGCTGCCCCGCCGGTGCGGGGTCGTGCGTCGCACGTACGCGCCTGCAGCACGTACCACGGTGAACCTGTCATGAACAAGCTGCTGCTGCTCTCCGTCCTGTTCGTTCCCGCCCTCGCGGCCGCGCAGACCAACCCCGGTGTCGAGATCTCCACGACCCTCACCGAGGTGCGCACGGAGCCCGAGGCGTTCAAGAACGTGAAGATCCGCTTCACGGTCCAGTTCTGCTCGCTGGGCAACCTCAGCAACCCCTTCTTCACGCAGTTCACGCCCACCGAGTACGTCAACTTCCACGCCTGGGCGGACGAGCAGCCCATCTGGCAGAAGACCGCCTACGAGGACGTGTTCGGCATGCTCTTCTACAGCAAGAGCAACGACGACCTCGGCGAGCTCTGCAGCACGAAGATCTACCAGCGCCTCGAGCTCACCGGCGTGGTGCGCAACACCTTCCACGGCACGCCCTGGATCGAGGTCACCAGCTACACCTCGCTCGACGGCTCCGTCGACACCGCCACGCTCACGCACCTTTACCGCGGCGAGCTGCACATGCAGAACCGCCGCTGGCAGCGCGCGGTGTCCGAGTTCAGCCTTGCGAACACCGAGGACGCGCCCACGAGCGTCCAGTTCGCCGTGCAGAAGAACCTCGGCACCTGCTACCTGCGCATGGGCGAGGCCGATGCGGCCCGCACGCACCTCTCCGCGGCGAGCGAAATCGACTCCAGCGACCTGCAGGTGAAGCGCCTGCTCGCCACGGCCAACGAGGCCCCGTCCAAGGGCCTCGACCGCACGGTCGACAAGAACTCCGTGAAGGAGCACGAGCGCCCCCTGTGGGACGCCTTCGCCTCCACGGCAACCAACACCAAGTCGAGCCCGGCCAAGCCCTCCGAGTCCTCGGCCCGCAAGTGATCGCGGGCCGCCACGGCGGCCCTGCCGCGGGGTGAAAATCGGCCCCCGGGGCGGCATTGTGCGGGGATGGAACTCCCCGCCGACCCCATGCGGTACGCGAGCCAGCACCGGCTGGCGTTGGCGATGGTTTGCACCACCCTGGTGCTCATCGCCTTCGGCGCCATGGTCACCAGCACGGGTTCCGGCATGGCCTTCGCCGATTGGCCCCGTGCCGACGGCGAGTGGATGCCCGAGCGCGCCCTGTCGACCCTCGATGGCTTCCTCGAGCACTTCCACCGCATCATCGCTGCCATCGTCGGCCTGATGATGCTCATCCTGCTGGTGTGGGCCGGCCGCGCTGCCGCCGACCAGCCCTGGCTCCGGCGGCTGTTGATCGGCGGCCTCGCCCTCGTGGTGACGCAGGGTCTGTTCGGGGGGATCGGGGTGCTGCTCGAACTGCCCGTCTTCACCTCGGCCACCCACGGCGTGCTCGCGCAGGTCACGCTCGCGACCTTCACGGTCATCCTGTTCGCCCTGTCGCCCCGCTGCGCCCAGCAGGCGGTCGTCGACCCGGACAAGCTGCGCTCGGCCCGCAAGTGGGTCTGGATCGGCCTGTTCGCGCTCATCCTGCAGACGGCCTTCGGCGCCATCGCGCGCCATTCCGTGGTGCCCAACAACCACGCGCTGTGGAGCCACGTGGTCAACGCGTTCGCCGTGTTCCTGCTGCTGATCGTGATGTCGGGCATCCTGGCCGGGAAGCTGGGGAGCTCCGTGCCGGGGGTGAACCGTGCCTCGCGGGTCCTGATGACCCTGCTCGTGCTGCAGGTGGCGCTCGGTTTCGTCGCCCTGTTGGTGCGCAGGGACAAGCATCCGGAGAACATCCAGTTCCTATGGCGCGCCAGCCTGATCTCCGCCCACGTCCTCACGGGAGCCTTCCTGACGATGACGACCGCGCACATGCTGGCCCTCGTGCGCCTCGGCGCGCGGCCCGCCCCGGCATCCGTGCCTCCTCGCTGAGCGAACGGCTGCCGCCCGCTCCCCCGAGTCCACGATGAGCAAGGTCGGCGCCTACCTCGAACTCACCAAGCCCCGGCTCTCCGGGCTCGCGGTGTTCGCCGTCGTGGCAGGCGGCTACATGGCCTGGTCGCCGGACGCGCATCCGCCGCTCGACGTGCTCCTGGCCTCGACCATCGGCAACTTCCTCGTGGCAGGCGGCGCCAACGCGCTCAACATGAGCCGCGAGCACGAGTACGACGCCCTGATGCAGCGCACGGCCGGCAGGCCAGTGCCCTCGGGGCGGCTGACGCCCGGCCAGGCGTTCGCCTTCGGCGTCATCGCCTCGATCGTGGGGCTCGTCGTGCAGGTGGTCTTCAACGACCAGCTGGTCTCGGGCCTGCTGGCTGCCGGCATCAGCGCGCTCATCCTGCTGAGCTACGTGCTCGTGTACACGCCGATGAAGCGCACGACCCCGCTCAACACGCTCGTCGGCGCGATCCCGGGCGCGCTGCCGCCCGTGGTCGGCTACGCCGCCGTGCGCGGCGAGGTCGGGTTCGGCGCGGTGGTCCTCTTCGCCATCCTGTTCTGCTGGCAGATCCCGCACTTCCTGCCCATCGCCTGGCGCTACCGCGACGAGTACGCGCGCGGCGGCTTCCGCATGCTGCCGTCGTTCGACGCCGACGGCCAGCGCACGCGCCTCACGATGCTGCTCTACGTCGCGGGTCTCGGCATCGCGTCCATGATCCCGTTCATCACGGGCATGGCCGGCCAGGTCTACCTCGGCGCCGCGGTCTGTCTCGACTTGTTCTTCTTCGTCCCTGCGACGATCGCCGCCGTCACGCGCCTCGACAGCGCCATGCGGATGACGTTCCTCGCCTCGATCGTCTACCTCCCGCTGCTCCTCATCGTCATGGTCCTCGACCGGCAGGTGCCCCTGTGAACATCCCCGCTGTCGAAGGCCGCGGCGTCACGTACTCCTACGGCGACCGTCAGGCGCTGCGCGGCATCGACTTCGTCGTCGCGCCGGGCGCCGTGCACGGCTTCCTCGGGCCCAACGGCTCCGGCAAGTCGACCCTCTTCAAGCTGCTCTCCACGCTCGTCGCGCCGCAGGCTGGCACGCTGCACCTGCTGGGCTGCGACCTGCGCTCCCAGCAGCACCTGGTGCGCGAGCGCATCGGCGTGGTGTTCCAGTCGCCTGCCGTCGACAAGAAGCTGACCGTGCGCGAGAACCTGCTCTACGGCGGCCACCTGTACGGGTTGCGCGGTGCGGCGCTGCAGCAGCGCATCGACGAACTGCTGCAGCACGCGGGCCTCGCCGATCGTGCCGGCGAGAAGCTCACCACGCTCTCCGGCGGCATGCGACGCAGGGTCGAGGTGGCCAAGTGCCTGCTGCACCGGCCGCAGCTCCTGCTGCTCGACGAGGCCAGCACCGGGCTCGACCCGGCAGCGCGCCGCGACATGTGGTCGCTGCTGCGTTCGCAGCAGGGGCTCACCGTGCTCTTCACCACGCACCTGATGGAGGAGGCTGCGCAGGCCGACCAGCTGACGCTCCTCGATCAGGGACGCATCGTGGCCGGCGGCAGCCCTGCCGAACTCGTGCGCTCGGTGGGTGGCGAGGTGCTGGAGATCGAGTCCGACGAACCGGAGCCGCTCGCCGCGGACATCCGCGGCCAGTTCGGCGTCGCCGCCACCGTGATCGACCGGCTCGTCCACGTCCGCGCCGCGAACCTGCACGCGATGGTTGGCAAGGTGATGGAGGCGCACGGTCCGCGCATCCGCAGGCTCACCGTGTCCCAGCCAACGCTGGAGGACGTGTTCCTGCAGGTGACCGGCAAGCGCTTCGAGGCGAGCCACGGAGGTGCCGCATGATCCTCGCCGTCCGATCGATGTGGCAGCGCGAGATCGTGCGCTTCCTGCGCGACCGCTCGCGCCTCACGGGCTCGCTCATGCAGCCCATCGTGTTCTGGCTGTTGTTCAGCGGTGCGCTCGCGCGCGTCGACATGGGTGGCGGCCAGGGCTACGGCAGCTACTTCTTCGCCGGCACGCTGGCGATGATCTCGCTCTTCACGGCCATCTTCGCGACCATCACCGTCATCGAGGACCGCAAGGACGGCTTCCTGCAAGGCGTGCTGGTGTCGCCCGTGCCGCGCAGCGCGATCGCGCTGGGCAAGATCCTCGGCGGCGCCACGCTGGGCACCGGCCTCGGCACGTTCTTCCTCGCCATCGGCGCGGTTGCGGGCATGGAGGTCACGCTCGCCAGTGCCGTGGAGACGGTGGGCGTGCTGCTGCTCCTCTCGGTGGCCGTCACCGGCCTCGGCTTCTCGCTCGCCTGGGTGATGGACAGCACCGCCGGCTACCACGGCATCATGATGCTGTTCCTGATGCCGATGCTGCTGCTGTCGGGGGCCTTCTTCCCGATGAACGAGGCGCACGAGTGGCTTGCGTGGATCCGCTGGGTCAACCCGATGACCTACGGCGTGGGCGCGCTGCGCCACGCGCTCCATGCACCGCCCGAGGTGCTGGCCGGGCTGCCCGCCTACAACACGTGCCTCGCCGCCAGCGCGGTCTTCGCCGTCGCCACCTTCGCCCTGGGCACCGCCGTCGTGAACCGCCGCAGTGCCCGCAACGCCGCCTGAGCCATGGTTGCAGCCTTCGATCCCCTGGTCCTCCCGCACGTGAACGCCACGCTCAACGCGCTGGCATTCGTCTTCATCTCGGCGAGCCTCGTCGCCGTGAAGCGCGGCAACGTCGAGCTGCACAAGAAGCTCATCCTCTGCGCCACCGCGATCTCGGCGCTGTTCCTCGTGAGCTACCTCGTCTACCACTTCAGCGCACCGCCCGTGAAGTTCCGGGGCGAGGGCTGGGTGCGGCCGGTCTACTTCTTCATCCTGATCACCCACATCGTGCTCGCCGCCGTGCAGGTCCCGCTGATCCTGCGCACCCTGTGGCTCGGCTACCAGGACCGCCGCGAGCAGCACCGGAAGTGGGCCAAGGTGACGGCGCCCATCTGGCTGTACGTGTCGGTGACCGGCGTGCTGGTCTACCTGTTCCTGTACCAGTGGTGAGGGGTCGAGCCCGGTGACGGGCCAAGGCCCGGGCTCCGCGGGCTTGCACGGGCGGATGTTAGGGATATGTTAGGTTTCCCATGCTCATCGCCCTGAACATCCGGAACCTCGCCCTCGTCGAGCAGGCGGAACTGCGGCTCGGCCGGGGCCTCAACGTGATCTCGGGCCAGACCGGCGGCGGCAAGTCGCTGGTGGTGACGGCCCTCGAACTCCTGCGCGGTGAACGCGCCAACGGCGCGCTGGTACGGCGCGGGGCCGAGGAACTGCAGGTGGACGGCGAGTTCCGGCTCGGCTCCGGCGAGCGGTCACAGGCAGTGGCCGCGCTCGTGCAGGAGCTGTGCGGCGCCACCGTCGAGGAAGGGTTGCTGCTGGTCACCCGTCTCGTCGACGTGCACGGCAGGAGCCGCGTGCGCATCGGCGGCCGGCCTGCCACCCTGCAGGCGCTGCGCCAGCTCGGTGCGCAGTTGCTGGAGATCCACGGCCAGGGCGATTCGCGCGCGCTCATGCGCCCCGAGACCCAGTGCGAGACGCTCGATGCCTTCGCCGGGACCGCTGGCCTGCGCACCGAGTTCGCCGCGGCACTCGCGGCCGCGCGCGCGGTGCAGGCGCGCATCGCCGAACTGCAGCAGGGCCAGCGCGAGCGCCAGCAGCGGCACGACTTCCTCCGCTACCAGCTGGAGACCATGGCCTCGCTGCAGCTCGCCGAGGGCGAGGTGGCGGCCCTGGAGGCCGAGCACCAGGTGCTCGCCAACCTCGATGCCCTGCGGCTCGACCTCGACGGGGCCCTCGGTGCGCTGCAGGAGTCGGAGTCGAGCGCGGCCGAGCAGGTCTCCTACGCCATGCGCCACCTGCAGGCGGCTGCTGCCATCGACCCCCGCCTCGAGGAATCCGCCGAACTGCTGGGCCAGGCCGAGGAACTGGTGGCCGAGGTGTGCCGGCGGGTGCAGTCGGCGCGCGGCGGCCTCGACCTCGACCCCGAGCGCCTCGGCGAGGTGCAGCAGCGCCTCGACGCGATCCACGAGGCGTTGCGGCGGCACGGCCCCACGGAGGCGGAGTTCCGCGCCAACCTCGCCCGCGTGACCGAAGAGCTCGCGCGCTTCGAGGGCGCGGGCTCCGACCCGGAGGCGCTGGCAGAAGAGCTGCGCCAGCGCACGGCCAGCGCTGCGGCCCTCGCGCGCAGGCTCGTGCGAGCCCGGCGCAAGGCTTCTGAGCCGTTCGCCCAGGCGATCCAGCGCGAGCTCGCCGACCTCGGCATGCCGCACACGGTGGTGCGCGTGGCGATGGAAGACGCCTTCCGCGAGGGCGAGTTGCTGGCGACGGCCACGGCCCACGGCCCCACGCCCGTCGACCTCGAGGTGCGCATCAACCCGGGCGAGCCCTTCCACTCCATGCGGCTCACGGCCTCGGGCGGCGAACTCGCGCGCATCGTGCTCGCAGTCAAGAAGACCATGGCCGACCAGGACCGCGTGCCGCTCATGGTGCTCGACGAGATCGACAGCGAGATCGGCGGCAGGCTGGGCCTGCAGGTCGGGCAGAAGCTTGCGGACGTGGCGCGGCATCACCAGGTGGTGATCGTCACCCACCTGCCGCAGGTGGCCGCGTTCGGGCAGCACCACTTCCTCGTCGGCAAGGTGGTGGAGGGCAAGGGCAAGGGCGAGCGCACGCTCTCGCGGGTGCGCCACCTGCAGGGCGCCGAGGTCGAGCAGGAACTGGCGGCCATGAGCGCTGGCGACGGCGCCGATGCATCGGCCCTCGCGCATGCGCGGACGCTGGTGGAGAAGGCCCGCGCCGTCGAGGCCGCGAGCGCCTGACGCCCGTTGTGCCGCGCCGGCGGCGGCAGGCGTGCAGGGAACGGGCCCGGCGGATACAACCTTCGCCCCCCAGTCCGCCGCGCCCGCCATGCCCGCCCTCAAGCCCTTCCTCCTCGAACGCAAGATCCTCGGCAAGGTCTGGGGCGGCCGTGCCCTGGAGCAGGCGCTCGGGCTCACGCTGCCGGCAGGCGAACAGGTGGGCGAGACGTGGGAGCTCTACGACCGCCCCGAGGGTTCGTCGGTGCTGCGCGGCTCCGCGACGACGCTCGCGGAACTCATGGCCACGCAGCGCGAGGAGTTGCTCGGCCGCGGGGTGAAGCCCGGCCACGGCGGCAAGTTCCCGCTGCTCATCAAGTACATCGACGCGCGCGAGGCGCTGTCGGTGCAGGTGCACCCGGACGAGGAGCAGGCGCGCGCGCGCGGCGACGGCGGCAAGAACGAGGCGTGGATCGTCCTGCAGAAGGGACCCAACGCGCGGATCATCCGCGGCACGAAGCCCGGCGTGACCGAGGAGCAGTTCCGCGCGGTGGCAGCCACGGCTGCCGTCGAGGAGCTGCTGTGGAAGTTCACGCCCGAGGTCGGCGACTGCATCCACGTGCCTGCGGGCACCGTGCACGCCATCGGCCCCGACGTGGTGGTGTTCGAGGTGCAGCAGAACAGCGACATCACCTACCGCCTGTACGACTGGGGCCGTCCGCGCGAGGTCCACGTGCAGGACGCGCTGGCGGTGACGCGCCTCGGCGCCGAGGGCTCGTCCCATGCCGGCAGGCCCGTGGTGCCGCCGCGCGCACTGCCCGACGGTTCGACGCTCGTGATCGACGCGCCGCAGTTCCGCGTGCGCCGTTTCACCGTCGAACCTTCGGCGAACGGCAACGGACGCGTCGTGCTGCCCACGGAAGGCACCTTCCAGGTCGTCAACGTGACGGCTGGCCGCGGCGTGCTCGGATGGCATTCGGCTGGCACCGACCAGCCCTTGTTCCTGCAGACCGGTGACTGCGCGGTGATCCCCGCGTGCATCGAGCAGGTCTTCTTCTCCCCGATCGGACGCATGGAGCTGCTGGTCTCAGGACCCGGCAGGCAACGCTGATGGCTAGACGTCACGTGGACAGGCGGCCCGGCCAGCGATTGCAGCGCGGCACGGGTCAGGGCGGTGGTGGCGGCGGCGCAAGGCGCAGCGAGGGCCGTGGCCCCGGCGGACGCGGCGAGGGCGAGTTGCCCGCGCGCCCGGCAGGGCCGCTGCGGCGTCCCAAGGCCACGCGCCGCAGCCGCGGCCTCGTGGTCACGCCGCGCGAGCAGCAGGTGGCCGACGACGGCAAGGTCCGTCTCAACCGCTTCCTCGCGATGTCGGGCGTCAGCAGCCGCAGGGCCGCGGACGAACTGATCGCCAACGGCCGCGTCGAGGTCAACGGCACGATCGTCACCGAGCTGGGCCAGCGCATCGACCCGGGCCACGACGAGGTGCGCGTGGACGGCCGCCGCGTGCAGCAGGAGAAGAAGATCTACATCCTCTTCAACAAGCCTGCAGGCGTGGTGTGCACCAACGCCCGCCACGAGCAGAAGAAGCGCGTGATCGACCTGCTGCCGGAGGTGCGCGGACGCATCTACACGGTGGGCCGGCTCGACCTCGACAGCGAGGGCCTGCTGCTGCTGACGAACGACGGCGACTTCGCGCTGCAGATGACGCACCCGCGCTACGGCGTGCCCAAGGTCTATGCCGTCGAGGTGCGCGGCAGGGTCGAGAAGGAAGACCTTGAGAAGGCGCGCGGCGGCGTGTGGCTCTCCGAGGGTCCCACGGCCGGCATGAAGATCCGCGTCGAGCACCAGGGCCCGGGCAAGACGTTCCTGCGCGTGATGCTGCGCGAGGGCAAGAACCGCGAGATCCGTCGCGTGTTCGCCAAGCTGGGCTACCCAGTCAAGTCGCTGAAGCGCGTGCGCATCGGCGACCTCACGCTGCACGGGCTCGGCACCGCCAACTGGCGGTACCTGACGCCCACCGAGGTGAAGGACCTCATCGAGATCTCGAAGCGCGAGACGGACACCAAGGGGATGGTGGAGGGAGACTGATGCTGCCAAAGGTCGAAACGTTGTTGCTCCAGAACGGCATGCGCGTGCTGATGCTGCCGCGCCGTTCACTGCCCGTGGTTGCCACGGTGCTGTGGTACGAGGTCGGCGCCCGCGACGAACTGAGCGGCGAGACCGGCGTGTCCCACTTCCTCGAACACATGATGTTCAAGGGCACCGACCGCTACGCGAAGGGCCAGATCGACCTGCTCACGAGCAAGATGGGCGGGTCCAACAACGCCTTCACCGACAACGACGGCACGGCCTACTTCTTCGCGATGGCATCCGACCGCTGGGAGTCGGCGCTGGAGATCGAGGCGAGCCGCATGCGCAGCTGCCTGCTGGATCCCACCGAGTTCGCGAGCGAGAAGTGCGTGGTGCTGGAGGAGCTGGCGATGGGCGAGGACGAGCCCTGGCGCCCCCTCTACCAGGCCACGGAGTCGCTGCTCTTCCAGGTGCACCCGTACCACCACCCGGTGATCGGCTGGAAGCAGGACCTCGAGCGACTCACGGCCGCTGGCATGCGCGCCTACTACGACCGCAACTACGGCCCGAACCGTGCCTTCATGGTGATCGCCGGCGACATCGACGTCGAGCGCACCAGGCAGAAGGTGACCGAGTTGTTCGGGTCGATCCCGGCAACGGCGGAGCCGCGCCGCGAGGTGCTGGCCGAGCCCGCCATGCCCGGTGAGCGCCGCGCCGTGCTGCACACGCCGCACTCCGTGACGCGCATGTGCATGGGCTTCCGCGGCGCCCGCAACGGCGAACGCGACGACTACGCACTCGACGTGCTGTGCCACCACCTCGGCCTCGGCAAGAACTCGCTGCTCTACAAGCGGCTCGTGGTCGAGGAGGAGCTGGTCACCAACCTCTCGGTGATGAACGAGGCACGGCTCGACCCCGGTGCCGTGTTCCTGCTGTTCGAACTCCGCGACGGCGCCGACCCGAAGGTCGTCGAGAAACTGGTCTGCGAGGAGGTGAAGCGCCTCGTCGACAAGGGTGTCGACAAGAAGGACCTCGCCCGCATCCGCGAGCAGATCCGCGCCGCCTTCCTCTTCGAGGACGAGACCGTGCTCGACACCGCGCTCAAGGTGGCTCGCTTCGAGTCCATGACTCCCGGTGGCTGGCAGGCGCTCGAGCACGTGGTGCCCACCATCACCTCGCTCGACAACAAGGAGCTGCGCGAGGTTGCCGCCAGGTACTTCGACCTCGACCGCAAGTGCGTGGTGTGGGCCCTGCCTGCGCCCCCTGCCGCGAAGCCCAGGGCGCCGAAGCGCAAGGTCGGCAGGACGCCGAAGCCGGCCCCGGTCGGCAGCCGCATCAGCAAGTCGGCCAAGGCGGGCACCCGTGCCGCGCGCCGCGCCCGCAAGGGGGACAAGTGACCCGCGCCCTCACCCTGGACATCGCGGAGCGGAAGCTCGACTCCGGCCTCACGCTCCTCGCCGTCCGCAACGAGGGCGTCGAGACCTTCGCCACGGTTGCCTCGTTCGACATCCGTGCCGGCGACGAACCCGAGGACCAGTGCGGCCTCACCAACCTGGTCGGTGAGTGCATCGACGAGGGCACCAAGAAGCACGGCGCGCTGGAGTTCGCCGCAGCCATCGAGTCGATCGGCGGCGCCATCGGCGCGAACCACCGCGGCGGGTCGATGCTGTGCCCGGCCGAGAACGCGAAGGGCGGCATCGAGCTGCTGCGCGAGATGCTGCTCGAGCCCACCTTCCCGGGCCGCGAGGTGCGGCGCGTGCGCGGCGAGATCCTCACCGAGATCCTCGCCGACGAGGACGACCCGCGCTCCGTGGCAGCCCGCCGCTTCCGCAAGGAGGTGTACGGCAAGCACCCGCTCGGCAGGCCCTCCCAGGGCACGGTCAAGAGCGTGAAGCGCATCGAGCCGAAGCACCTGCGCCGCTTCCACGGCGAGTTCTTCGCGCCCGAGGGCGGTTACGTGGCCGCCGCAGGTCCCATGGAGCCGCAGCGGATGCTCGACATGCTGGCGCGCTCCTTCGGCCGCATGAAGGGCAAGACGCCCAAGCACGCCGCGATGCCTGCCGTCGCCATGCCCAAGGAGGCGCGCGACGTGCACGTCCCGATGGCGCGCGAGCAGGTGCACGTGTTCCTCGGCCACCTCGGCATCCGCCGAACCGATCCGGACTTCTACGTGCTGTCGGTGATGGACCACATCCTCGGCACGGGACCGGGCTTCACGTCCCGTTGCTCCCGCCGCCTGCGCGACGAACAGGGCCTGTGCTACAGCGTGAGCGCCGGCATCACCGGCAGCGCGGGCGAGGAGCCGGGGACGTTCACGGCGTACATCGGCACCTCGCCGGAGCACCGGCAGAAGGCCATCGACGGGTTCCTGGAGGAGATCCGCCGGATCCGCAAGGAGCCGTGCACCCAGCAGGAACTCGACGACGTGGTCGCCTACCTGACGGGCAGCTTCGTGTTCGCCCTGGAGCGCAACACCAACCTCGCCGGCTACGCAATCCGCGCGAGGCGTTTCGAGCTCGGGTTCGACTACCTGCACCGCTATCCGGACATCATCCGTTCGGTCACGCGCGAGCAGGTGCGCGCGGCTGCCGAGAGCAGGCTCGATCCCGACCGCCTGGTGATCGTCAGCGCCGGCGCAAGCTGACGTTGGCCCGACCGGCCCGGCGCCGCCATGATGGCGCCATGGCCGCCAAAGCACCTGCGCTGCGCGACGTGCTCGACATGATGCACGAGGTCGCGCCCCTCGAACTCGCCGCCGACTGGGACAACACGGGACTGATCGTCGACCCGCAGGGCGCAGGCGAGAAGCCGCTGCGCACCTGCATGCTGACCATCGACTGCACCGAGGCCGTGGTGCGCGAGGCAGTGCGCGCCAAGGCGGGCCTGGTGGTGAGCTACCACCCGCCGATCTTCCAGCCCCTGAAGCGCCTGGCCCACGGTGACGCGCGCCAGCGCATGCTGCTCGAGGCCGTGCGCGCCGGCATCGCCGTCTACTCGCCGCACACCGCCCTCGATGCCGCGCCCGGCGGCCTCGCCGACTGGCTCGCCGAGGTGGTCAGCGCCAAGGGCGCCGTGTCCGAACTGCGGCCCTGCGGCGACGGCGACTTCGGCAGGCTGGTCCAGCTCAGCCGCCCGTCGCCCCTCGCCGTGCTGCTGAGGCGCATCCGTTCTGGGCTAGGCGTGCGCAAGCTGCGCATCGCGCAGCCGGACAAGCCGCGCACCAGCATCGGCTCGGTTGCCGTTGCCGCGGGCAGCGGCGCCTCGGTGCTGCGAGGCACGCAAGCAGACCTCTGGCTCACGGGCGAGATGGGCCACCACGACGTGCTGGCTGCCGTGGCTGCGGGCACCACGGTCGTGCTCGCCGAGCACACGGGCACCGAGCGGGGCTACCTGCCGCGGCTGCGCAGCAGGCTGGTCGATGCGTTCGACGGCGCTCTCGACGTGCGCATCGCGAAGAGCGACGTGGATCCCCTGCGGGTCGTCTAGCGCGACCCGGCGGCCGCTGAGGCCGTCTGCAGGTCGTTCGGCTGGTCCTTCGGGTAGCGCACCGCGTAGCGGAACACGTAGTTCACCACGGGGATGCCGAGGATCAGGCCCCACACGCCGAACAGCTTGCCGCCCACGGTGAGGACGATGAGCACGAGCACCGGGTTCATGCGCATGTGGTGCCCGTAGATGCGCGGGTTGAGGATGTAGGTCTCGATGGCGTGGATCAGCAGGATCAACCCGATCGCGAGCAGCATCATCGGGAAGCCGCCGGCCTGCAGCGACAGGAGGCAGATGGGCGTCGAGCTGATGAAGACGCCGGCCACCGGGATGAAGCTGCAGAGGAACACGATGGTCGAGAGGAACACCGCGTTGGGCAGCCCGAGGACCCAGATGCCGATGGCCGTGAGCACGGTGTTGAGCACGGCGATGGCCAGCTGGGCGCCCAGCGCGCGGCCCATGACGCGACCGAACGTGGCGATGCTGTCCGCCACCTCGTCGTAGATGAAGCCGATCTTGGTGTCGCGCAGGCCGCCGATGCCGCGTGCGATCTTGGGCAGGTCGAGCACCATCAGGAACGAGAAGAGCATCGCCAGCAGGAAGGACGATGCGTAGCCGAGCAGGTCCTCGCCCCACTTGCCGAGCTGCTGGATGCGCTCGCGCGTGAGGGCCTCCTTGCCGGCATCGGTGGTCTCCTGCTCGGGGTTGAAGCCGAGGAGCTGCTTGAGGAAGTCGCTGACGATCGGCTCCGGCTTCTTGGGCGCAGCCGAGGGGGCCTGCTGTTCTCCGGTGCCCGCGGCTGCAGGCTCATTGCGTTCGAACCACTTGGCGAACTCCGGGTTCTCCTGCAGGAACTTGTGGGCGGCCACGTCGGCGTCCACGAGGTACTTGTCCCAGTTCTCCGCGAAGATCTTGGTCTGCTCCTGCACCTGCGGGGCCAGCGACCACCCGGTGGCGAAGATGGTGCCGAGGAACAGCAGGCCGACCAGCACCACCCGGACCACGCGGTTGCGGATCCGGTGCGCGAGGCCGTCGACGGCGATCGCCTGGATGTAGGCGAAGACGAACGTGAGGAAGACCAGCAGCAGGAACTGCCGCAGGATGTAGAGGATCGCGACCAGCAGGCCCCAGACGAAGACCTTGGTCCCCAGCGAGAAGATGCGGTCCCAGGGCGGAGGCAGCGTCTTTCCCTGCAGGTCGGTGCTCGCGGTGTTCATCGGGCCGCGACCCTACGACACGAATCGACGCCTTGCCAGACGTCCGCGCCGGGAACCTGTGCCCGGTCGTCGCGCGCCCTTGGCATCCGTCGCCCGCGAGGTGCAAACTGCCCCCATGAAGCTGCTGGTGCTGCTCGCAGTGGGCCTGCGCCCCAAGGACCTGAGGCGCGCCCCTGCCCTGTCGAAGGTGGCCAACGAGGGGTTCGTGGCGCCGCTGCGCACGGTGTTCCCCGCGGTCACCTGCACCGTGCAGGCCACCTTCCTGACCGGCTTGCTGCCGAGCGGCCACGGCGCCGTGGCCAACGGCTGGTACTTCCGCGACCAGGCCGTCGTCTGGCTGTGGCGGCAGGCCAACCAGCTGGTGCAGGGCGAGAAGCTCTACGACGCAGCCAAGGCGCGCGACCCATCCGTGACCTTCGCCAAGATGTTCTGGTGGTGGAACATGTACGCGAACGTCGACTTCTCGGTCACGCCGCGGCCGGAGTACCACGCCAATGGGCTCAAGAAGCCCGGCATCTACACGCACCCTGCCTCGCTCGCCACCGAGCTGCAGCGTGCACACGGGGCGTTCCCGCTGTTCGACTTCTGGGGACCGAAGGCTGGCATCCGCAGCACCCGCTGGATCACCAGTGCATCGATCCAGGTGATCGAGGACCACGACCCGGACGCGATGCTCGTCTACCTGCCGCATCTCGACTACGACCACCAGCGCCATGGCCCCGATGACGTCCGTTCGCAGCAGGCGGTTGCCGAACTCGACCGCGAGGCTGCCCGCCTGATCGAGGCCGCCCGCGCGAAGGGCGCGCGCGTCGTGGTGCTCAGCGAGTACGGCATCGAGCGCGCCGAGCGGCCGGTGTTCTTGAACCGCATGCTGCACGAGCGCAAGTGGCTCACCGTGCAGGAGACGAGCCACGGCCAGTTGCTCGACTGCGGTGCGAGCCGCGCCTTCGCGGTGGCCGACCACCAGTGCGCCCACGTGTACGTCAACCGGCCTGCCGACGTCGGGCAGGTGGCCTCGCTGCTGCGTGCGGTTCCCGGCGTCGCGCGCGTGCTCGACCGCGCGCAACAGCGCGAGATCGGCCTCGACCACGAGCGCAGCGGCGACCTCGTGTGCATCGCCGAGCCCGGCTGCTGGTTCGCCTACCACTACTGGCTCGACGAGGCGCGTCGCCCCGACTTCGCGCCAACCGTCGACATCCACCGCAAGCCCGGCTACGACCCTGCCGAGTTGTTCCTCGACCCGCAGCTGCGGTTCCCGAAGCTCAAGATCGCGGCCACGCTGGCGAAGAAGCTGCTCGGCTTCCGCTACCTGATGGACGTGATCCCCACCGACCCGTCCATGGTGCGCGGCACGCACGGCCGCCTGTACGACGACCCCGAGGCTGGTCCGGTGTTCGTCTGCTCCGACCCGCAGTTCGCGGCGCCGAGCGTGGGCGCCACCGAGGTGAAGGACCTGCTGCTGCGCATGCTGGCCGCGCCGCGCACCTCCCGCTGAGGCCACGCGCCGGGAAAGGAAAAGGGCCGGCGCGCGCGTGCGCACCGGCCCTTCGCGGGTTCGACGAACGACGCGGGCTCAGAAGCCCATGTCGCCCATGCCACCCATGCCGCCGTGGTCGTGGTCGTGGCCGTGACCGCCGGCATCCTTCTTCTTCTCGGGCACCGTGGAGATCAGCGCCTCGGTGGTGAGCAGCAGCGTCGCGACCGATGCCGCGTTCTGCAGCGCGGCGCAGGTGACCTTGGCCGGGTCGACGACGCCAGCCTTCACCATGTCCTCGTACGTGTCCGTGGCGGCGTTGTAGCCGTACGTGGGCTCCTTGCCGGCGCGCACGTTCTGCACCACGATCGAGCCGTCGACGCCCGCGTTCTGCGCGATCTGGCGCATGGGGGCCTCGAGGGCGCGACGCACGATGTCGGCGCCGATGCGCTCGTCACCGCTGAGCTTGAGGTCGGCCAGGGCCGACGAAGCGCGCACGAGCGCGACGCCACCGCCGGGGACGATGCCCTCGGCGACTGCGGCGCGGGTCGCGTGCAGCGCGTCCTCGACGCGAGCCTTCTTCTCCTTCACCTCGGACTCGGTGGCACCGCCGACCAGGATCTGGGCGACGCCGCCTGCGAGCTTGGCGAGGCGCTCCTGGAGCTTCTCGCGATCGTAGTCCGAGGTCGTCTTGGCGATCTCGGCGCGGATCTGCTCCATGCGGCCCTGCACGTCCTTCGGCTTGCCGGCACCCTCGATGATCGTGGTGTCCTCCTTGCCGATGACGACCTTCTTGGCCGAGCCCAGCTCTGCAGTCGTCACCGACTCCAGGTTGATGCCCAGGTCCTCGAAGATGGCCTTGCCGCCGGTCATGACGGCAATGTCCTCCAGCATCGCCTTGCGGCGGTCGCCGAAGCCAGGGGCCTTCACGGCCGCGCACTTGAACACGCCGCGCAGCTTGTTGACGACGAGCGTCGCGAGGGCCTCGCCCTCGATCTCCTCGGCGATCACCAGCAGCGGACGGCCGGACTGCGCGATCTTCTCGAGCAGCGGCAGCATGTCCTTGATCGACGTGATCTTCTTCTCGTTGATCAGGATGAACGGGTTCTCCAGGACGCACTCCATGCGATCCTGGTTGGTCACGAAGTGCGGCGACAGGTAGCCCTTGTCGAACTGCATGCCCTCGACCCACTTCACCTCGGTCTTGAGGCTCTTGCCCTCTTCGACGGTGATGACGCCGTCCTTGCCCACGCGTTCCATCGCGTCGGCGAGGATGTTGCCGATCTCCTCGTCGTTGTTGGCGGCGATCGAACCCACCTGGGCGATCTCCTTCTTGCCCTTCACGACGATCTTCGAGGCGCGGATCGACTCGACGACCTTGGCGACGGCCTTCTCGATGCCACGCTTCATGGCGATCGGGTTGGCGCCGGCCGTGACGTTCTTGAGGCCTTCCTCGAAGATGGCCTCGGCCAGCACGGTGGCCGTGGTCGTGCCGTCACCGGCGACGTCCGAGGTCTTGGAGGCGACTTCCTTCACGAGCTGTGCGCCGAGGTTCTCGTAGCGTCCCTCCAGCTCGATCTCCTTGGCGACCGTGACACCGTCCTTGGTGACGGTGGGGCTGCCGAAGGACTTCTCGATGATGACGTTGCGACCACGCGGGCCCAGCGTCACCTTGACGGCGCGGGCGAGCTTGCGCACGCCATCGCGCATGCGCTCGCGGGCTTCCTGATCGTATGCGATTTTCTTGACGGCCATGGTTGTTGCTCCGGTTGGGGTCGTTCAGGTCACTCGATGACGGCGAGGATCTCGTCCTCACCGAGGATCAGCAGCTCTTCACCGTCCAGCTTGATCTCCGAGCCGGCATAGGAAGAGAACAGCACGCGGTCGTTGGTCTTGACCTGCAGCGCCTGGCGCGAGCCGTTGTCGAGCAGCTTGCCCTTGCCGACGGCCACCACGAGGCCTTCGCGCGGCTTCTCCTTGGCGGTGTCGGGCAGGATGATGCCGCCCTTGGTCTTCTCGTCGGCCTGCACGCGCTTCACGAGCACGCGGTCACCGAGCGGGGTCACAGTCGCAGTCTTGGTCTTGGCCATGGGATTCAGTTTGGGAGTGGAAACGTAGGGAAGAAGGGGAACGAAGGGACTTGGCGGAGCCGCGCCGGGGAGGCGCGACTCACCGGAAGGGATGCCTCGGATGGCCCAGCGGGCCGCCGAAGTGGTGCTGGATCAGCTGGTCGACGGACTGGCGGAGCCTGCCCAGGTCCAGGGGCTTGGGCAGGAAGGTGAACACCCCCGCCTGGATGGCGAGGTGGCTCTCCTGGTGGGTCGCCTGACCCGACATCATGATCGCGGGCATCGGGCGGATGGCCCGGATGGCGCGCACCACGTCCACGCCGGTCATGCCCGGCAGGTGGAAGTCGAGGATCGAGAAGTCGAAGCGCTGCTGCATGGCCATCTGGATGGCCTCGTTCCCAAAGGCGGTGTCGGCGACGTTCCAGCCGTGCCCTGCGAGGAACTCGCAGAGGCTCGTCCGGAGGGCGTCGTCGTCTTCCACCAGCAGGATGCGGAACGAGTTGTGCATCAGCGGTCAGGCGTCTCGGGTCCGTCGGCACCGTGCCGACCCAAAGGTCGCGCGCGAGAGCAAGGTGCGTGCCGAGCGGTGGGTCCGTACCGAACCCGCTGGCTGACAAGGACTTGCGATGTGGCTGCCCGGGGGATCCCCCTGCGCCCATGCTGCCATGGTGGCAGCGATGCCCGGCGGGACGCCTGCCACATTGGCGTGGCGGCAGGCAGGGGCGGGATGGAGCGCAACCTGCGGTTCAGGGCCGGGGCATCCGGCCCGGGGAGAAGGGGACGGACGAAGGACTAGTCGTCCTCGTCTTCGTCCTCATCCTCGTCTTCTTCGTCGTCCTCGTCCTCGTCTTCGTCGTCCTCTTCGTCGAGGTCCTCGTCGAGGTCTTCCTCCTCGTCGAGGTCTTCGTCGTCCTCATCGGCGTCGTCGTCCTCGTCGGAGTCCTCGTCGTCCTCGTCCCAGTCGTCTTCGTCCTCTTCGTCGTCGGTTTCATCCTCGTCCTCGAAGGACGCGAGGACCCGATCCCAGTCCGCCACCTCGATCACGTTGTTGCACGCGAGGCAGGTGCTGTCGTTGTCGCGCAGGTCTTCGAGCTCATCGAGCTCGCGGTAGACCTTGCCGCATTCCCGGCACTTGACGATTTTGCCCATTGCTGGAGTTGCTTGGTGGCCTCGTGGAGGCGAGGGGACGTTACCTAATCAGGTGCGCACGGCTTGGCAACCACCTGCAGGGAAAATTGCGAAGCCATCGGACGCTTGCCGGGAGCGACTCCAGGCGTCGATGGCAGGGGCTGGTGCACTTCAGCCAGATGGTGGAACCTGCCGATGACATGGCCGTGCCCAAGTCCATCTACGTGATCGCCGCGATGGGATTCGCCGCCGTGCTGATTCTCGGCTGGATGATGCAAGGCCTCGTGAAGGTGCAGCAGCAGGCCAAGCCCTCGCACGACCCGATCCGCAACGAGATCCACCTCCTGATCGAGAAGGAACTCACCGCTCCTGCCGAGGTGGAGGAGCAGGTGGTGGACGGCAAGCGCATCGTCGTGATCAAGCTCGACGCCAAGGAAGGCAAGCCGAGGCCGCGCCTCGCCCGCATCGCCGGCCAGGCTGCATGGCGCACGCTCGCCGGGTCCAAGGCCCAGCCGGACCTCGTGCGCGTGCAGTTCCCGGGCGCTGGCGGCGCGCCGGAGAACTTCGACACCCAGCCGCCCAGGTCGACGCAACCGTCGCAGCCGCAGCTGGGCCCGAGCGCGACGCCGCCCACCGAGGTCATCCCGCCGTAGTGCCCAAGGGCGCCGTGGAATGCCACTGCACCCTCAGCAACGTGGCCTCCCGCGCCTATCCTGCGGCGCATGCACCTCGTCGCGTCGCTGCTGCTCGCCGCGCTGAGCCCGCAGGATCCGGGCCACTCGGCGCCCTGCACCGTGACCGTCGTCAACCCGACGCCGGTGCTGCGCCGCGCGATCGTCACGGCCTCGGTGCCCTATGCGCGCGGCGAACTGCGCTGCGCTCCTGCGGCAGGCGGGCGCGAGCCCGTCCTCGCCGTCACGGTGGGTGAGGGCAAGGACGAGGCGGCGGCACCGGCTGCCGTGCTGATGCGCTGGCCCGACGACTCGGTGGCGGTGCTGCAGGCGCACTTCCACGCGCAGGTGGAGCCGATGGCGAGCACGAAGCTCGCCGTGCGCGCCCAGCTCGATGCACAGGGGATGGCGCGACCGGCGCGCGACGTGGAGGCGCTGCGCTTGGAGCACGCGAGCGGACTGCCGCAGGAGCTGCCCCTGCGCACCGAACTCACCGACCCCTGGGGCCGCACCTTCACGGCACGGCTGGTCGCGGACGCATCAGCGGGTCCCGACGGCATCGAACTCGACACCGGCCTCGTGCGCACCCGCAGGTTCCGCTCGCTGCACGCGCTCGCCGATGGCTCGACGCTGCTGGGGTTGCGCGCGTGGATCACGACCTTCCACGGCGAGGGGCGCGGCGAGCTCACGCTCGTGCTGGACAACGCCGAGCTCGACGGACCCGCGCTCGGGCCGGTGCGCTTCGCCGGCTTCGACCTCGTGGTCGAGGGGCCGACGCTCGCCGCGTACCCGCTGTTCGCGAACGAACAGCTCCTCGCCGAGCCGACGCTGCTGGGCGACAAGGGCTTTCGGCAGCCGTTGCTCGGACCGGGTCGCGGGCTGTACCTCGGCGACACCACCGCCAAGTCCTTCCGCTTCCAGCTGCGCACCCTGGAACAGGAGGCAGGCGACGAGGCGCCAGCTGCCGAGCCCGAGGCGCTCTGGGATGCCCTCCGCCTGCACGCTTTCGCCGACCTCGACCGCGTGCGTGCGACGCGCGCCTTCGGCATCCACGGCGGCCCTGCGCCGCGCACCGACAGCGAGCCCGATGCGAGCGGGGAGCGCTGGTCGACGTGGCGGATGCGGGCCCGCACCGGTCCGTTCGGCTCGTTCGGCGACCCGCAGGATGCCGCGGCAGGCGGCACGCCGCGCAACGGCGACTCGATGCTGCACGAGGTCCTGCGCCTCCAGAGCCCGCGTCTCGCAGAGGCAGCCGAGGCCATGGTGCTGCAGCACACGCTGCGGCCGACGCCAGCCGTCGCGCAACGGCCCTGGGCCCTCGACGAGTCGTGGCGCCGCGGCCTGGGCACGATCGCCCGCGCCGCCCCACACGGCTTCGTGGCCGAGGACTACGAGCACTTCAGCGCGCTGCTGCTCTTCGACTGGTACTGGCTCACCGGCGACGTGCTCGCGCGCGCCGAGCTCGCGCGCCTCGGCCGCGGCCTCATGGCCATCCTGCCCGTGCAGCCGCTGCGCACGAGTCGTGGTGAGGGCTGGTGCCTGCAGTCGGGCGCGCTGGTGGCGCGCGCCACGGGCGACCGCGCGTTGCAGCAGCGCCTCCTCGACCACGCGCTGCAGGTGACGCTGCCGCTGGTCATGCGCGAAGGCAACCTGGTTGCCATCGCCCAGCCGCCGCACCCGCATGCGTTCGCCGACCAGTCGTGGGACGCGCCCTGGCAGATGGCTGCGCTCGTGCGCGGTCTCGCAGCGCTGCATGCGCAGACCGGCAACGATTCCCTGCGCGCTGCCGTGCTGCGAGTCGCCGATGCCATGGCGCAGACGTGCTGGCGCGAGGGCGAGGGGCCGCACCACTTCGTGAGCGCCCTCGATGCGAGCCGATACACCATGGCAACGGACGCTGGCACCCGGCGTCTCCTCCACCGCATGGTCTCGGGAGCCTTCACGATCGCAGCCGAACTGGCAGACGGCGACGAAGCCGCGCTGTTGCGCAGGCGCGCCGAGTGGCTGGAACTCCGGCTGCTGCCTGCGGGATCCCCGCCCCGTGTCCGCGCTGCAGCAGGATCCGACCCCTGGTTGCAGGTGCTGCTCGACCGGTCCGCTTCCGGGGCGCGCTGATGGGACTTGCCATCGTCTTCGCGTTCGCGGTTGCCGACGGGTTGCCGCCCGTCGCCGGCGCCGCAGCGCACGAAGTGCTCGCGCGCCAGTTGCCGCGCCTGCTGGTGCAACTCGTCAACCGCGATGGCGACCGCGGCCTGCGGTTCTTCCCGCTGCTCGGCACCCACGAGGGGCGCCGTGGCTTCCTGCGCGCGACCGAACCGCTCCCGCCCGCGACGCTCGCTGCCGTGCACCGTCAGCAGGGCGTGGAGCTGCTCGTGGACGGTTGGATCCACGCAGCGGGCATCCGCTTGCGTGCACACCGCGCCTCCGACGGCGCGGAACGACTGTGCCTCGACCTGCCGTTCGATCCGCGCGACCCGCTGGTCGTGCTGCGCCGCTGGCAGTTCGAGCTGATGGGGCTGCTCGGCCTCGAGGGCGCGCCTGCGCCCGTGCCATCGCCCGAGGGCGAGGCGCTGGCATGGTGGATCGTCGGCCGCGACGAGGTGCTGGCACTCGAGGCCAACCTCATGCCCGCGCACGGCGACCTGCTTCGCGCCCTGCGCGAGTGCGCTGCGCGCGCACCGCAGTCCGTCGATGTCCGCCAACTTGCACTCGACCTCGGCGCCAACCTGCTGCGCGCCGGCGAGAAGCCTGCAGCCATCGGCTCCCTGCTCACACCCTTGCATCCTCGGCCGACGTTCCCGCCGACTTCCTGCGCAAGGCCGGCGAACTCGCCATCGGCGCGGGCGACCCCGAGTCCGGCGCCGCACTGCTGCTGCGCGCAGCCCATGCGATGCCCCAGGACCATGCGCTGGTCGAGCGCACCGCGGGGTTGCTGTACCGCCAGCGCCGCTACGACCAGGCTGCAGGACTCCTGCAGGTCGTGCGCGCCTGCGGCTTCGCCAGCGACCGGGCCCTTGCGCAGGCTGCAGCGGTGGCCGACCGGATGGGCAACTCGGCGCTGCGTGCGGAACTGTGCGAGGAACTGCTGGTGCGCGAGGCAGCCGAGCCGATCGTGGCACGCGTCCTCATCGCCTACCTGTTCGAGGCCGGTCGCACCGATGCCGCGCTCGAACTGTCCGCCCGTGCGCTGGAGCGCGAGCCCGGCAACGCCACGCTCTGGCTCGAGCGTGCCCGCGCCCAGCTCCGCCGCGGCGAAGCCGATGCCGCCGTGCAGTCGATCGATCGAGTGCTCGCCCTCGGCCCGACGGCAGAGGTCCGCCGGGAGGCGGAGCGCCTGCTGGGAGTGGCGCGCGCGCCCGACCTGCTCACCACGCTGCAGGAGGTCGAGTCCTCCTTCGTCGCCGGCGACCGCGATGGTGCGCTCCACCGCGCCCGCAAGCTCGTGCGCGCGCGCGGCGACTGCGCGGAGAGCTGGCTGCTGCTGGGCGTGATGCGCCACCGCATGGGCCAGCACTGGCGCGCCGAGCGTTCGTTGCGTCGCGCCGTGACCCTCCAGCCCGACCTTGCCGAGGCCCACAACCGCCTCGGCGTGCTGCTGCTGTGCAAGGGTCGCGCTCCCGAGGGCATGAAGAGCCTCGACCGTGCGCGCCAGCTCGCGCCCACCAACCCGTCGATCCTGCTGCACCTCGCCCAGGCCTGTGCGATGCAGGGCCGCCTCGACGAGGGCGAGCAGCACCTTGCCGATGCCGAGCGACTGGGCGCGGACCCGGGACTGCTGCGCACCGTGCGGCGTGATTTCTTCGGCGCGCAGGCTTAGAACGGCTGCACTTGCAGCCCATGGAACCAGCCGATCCGCTCCTGCAGTGGCGCCCGCGCTTCCCCATCACGGAGCGCACCAACTACCTCATCAGCAACTCGCTGGGAGCCATGCCTGCTGCCGCCCGCGAGTCGGTCGGCCAGTTCCTCGACATGTGGGACCGGCGCGGCGTGCGTGCGTGGGGCGAGGGCTGGTGGGTGCTGCAGGACGAGGTTGCCGACCTCCTTGCGCGCGTGATCGGCGCGCCTGCCGGCTCGGTGGCCATGCACCAGAACGTCGCCGTCGCACTGGAGATGATCCTGTCGTGCTTCGACTTCCAGGGTCGGCGGAACAAGATCGTCTACAGCGAGCGCAACTTCCCGAGCGACCAGTACGTGGTCGAGGCCAAGGCCGCGCGCGGCGCCCGGCTGGTGCGCGTGCCCGGTGAGGGCACCACGATCGACGTGCAGCGGTTCGTGGACGCCATCGACGAGGAGACGCTCGTCGTCCACGTGGACCACGTGCTGTTCCGCAGCGCGTACATCGTCGACATCCACCCGATCATCGCCAGGGCGCGCAGCGTCGGCGCCTTTGTCGTGCTGGGCCTGTTCCACTCCGGCGGCACGCTGCCGCTGAAGCTGAAGGAATGGGGCGTCCATGCAGCCGTGGGCGGCGCCCTCAAGTACATGTGCGGCGGCGCCGGCAACTGCTTCCTGTACGTCGATCCCGACGAGCGGAAGCGCCTCGTGCCCACGTTCACGGGCTGGGCCGCGCACAAGCAGCCGTTCGCCTTCTCGACCGCCGGGCAGGACCTGCGCGAGGACGGCGGCAGGTTCGCCACCGGCACGCCCAACGTGCCCGCGCTCTACGCCGGGCGCGAGGGCATCCGCACCATCGCCGAGATCGGCCTCGATGCCATCCGCGCGAAGAGCCAGCGCCTCACCTCGCTGCTGGTGCGGGAGGCCCAGGCTGCCGGCCTCGGCATCAAGTCGCCGCTCGACGCGAACCAGCGCGGCGGCCACGTGGCCCTCGACGTGCCGCATGGCTACGAGGTGTGCCAGGTGCTGGCGGCCGAGGACATCGTCGTCGACTTCCGGCCCGAGTCGGGGCTGCGCGTGGCGCCGCACTTCTACAATACCGAGGCCGAGGTGCGCGGCGCGGTGGCGCGCATCCGCGCGATCCTCGAGAACCGCGAGTACGAGCGCCTGCTCGGCCGGGAGCGGAAGCCGGGATGAGGTACTGGGACATCAGCGAGCCCATCGAGCCGCAGACCGCGGTGTTCCCGGGCGACACGGCCTTCACGGCCGAGTGGGTGGCGCGCATGGAGCGCGGCGCCTCGTGCAACGTGAGCACGATCCGCATGTCGGTGCACCTCGGCACCCACACGGATGCGCCCCTGCACTACGACCCGAAGGGCGCGGACATGGCCTCGGTGCCGCTCGACGCCTACATGGGCCGCTGCCGCGTCGTCGACGTGCGCGGCCACGGCACGCCCTCGCTCATCCGCGCTGCCGACCTCACGCCAGCGATGCTCGCCGGCTGCGAGCGCATCCTGTTCCGTACCAAGGCCGTGCACGACCACCGCACGTGGGACCCGGGCTTCACGGCACTCGGTCCCGAGGCCGCGGCCGTGCTCGTGCGCCACGGCATCCGGCTCGTGGGCATCGACACGCCCAGCATCGACTGGTCCGAGTCCAAGGACCTCGCCGGGCACAACGTGCTCAAGGACGGCCGCGTGGCCATCCTCGAGAACCTCGACCTCTCGGCCGTGCCCACAGGTGACCACGAACTCATCGCGCTGCCGCTCCGCATCGTCGGCAGCGACAGCAGCCCCGTGCGCGCCATCCTGCGCGAACTGCCCCCGTCCACCCGCCCATGAAGCGTCCCGTCAATCCCGCGGATCTCGCCGACCCAGTCGGCTTCGCCCACGGCTGGCTCGTCGAGCACGGCGAGGCGCGCACGCTCTATCTCGCCGGCCAGTGCGGCTACGACCGATCGGGCGCCATCGTCGAACGCGGCGACCTCACCGGCCAGCTCGCGCGCGCCATGGACAACATCGGCTGCATCCTGCGCGACGCCAACCTGGCGTGGACCGACGTGGTCCAGCTCAACTTCTACGTCACCAGCCGCAACGACTACGCGGTCGCGCGGCGCGAGTTCGGCAGGATCTGGAAGCAGCGCTGCGGCAGGCACTTCCCCGGCATGGCGTTGTTCCAGGTCGTCTCGCTGTTCGACCCGCATGCACTCATCGAGGTGCAGGGCATCGCCGCATGCTGAGCCGCACGGCATCCGCGCTGCTGCTCGCCCTGTGCGCGGCATGCGCCAGCGACGAGCTGGTGGTGACCGAGACCGACTTCACCGGCACGCGCGTCGAGGTGCGTTGCCTCGGCGACGGCTTCGTCTCCTACGAAGGCACCCGCATGTCGCTCGAGCGCTGCGTGCTGCTGCTGCGCCAGCGCATGCGCACCGACCCGCCGCCGCATGTGTGGGTGCACCTGCGCCTTCCCGAGGGCGACGTCGACGTGAGCGCGCAGGTGGACCGCCTGCAGCAGGAGTTCACGCTCATGGGCGTCCGCCAGGTCCGCTTCCCCTGATCCCATGCCCCGCCTCAGCGCACACATTCCCCCCGACCTCGTCGTCTTCGACGTCGACGGCACCCTGCACAACGCCTTCGCGTGGTGGTCGCCCGTGATCCGCGCCGGCCTCAAGGTCTTCGCCGACCTCAAGGGCATCGACATCCCGATGCCCACCGACGAGGAGGCCGAGGCCGTGGTCGGCATGAAGGACGAGGCCGTGTGGGCGCCGTTCCTGCCCGAGGGCCACAAACACCTCTGGCCCGAGCTGCGCAAGACGGTCGTGCCCATGGAGGTCGAGGAGGTCAGCAGCGGCAAGGACTACCTGTTCGAGGGCATCCGCCCGATGCTCGAGCACCTGCGCGCCATCGGCGTGAAGGTCGCCCTCGCCTCCAACTGCCGCACCACCTACATGGGCGCGATGAAGCACGGCCAGAAGCTGGTCGAGCTGTCCGACTGGCAGTTCTGCCTCGACTCGCCCAACGTGAAGACCAAGCACGACATGCTGTTCGAGGCCCAGAAGGTCTCGGGCGCCCACAAGGCCGTGATGGTGGGGGACCGCGAGCCCGACCACCATGCGGCCGAGCACATGGGCTGGCCGTTCATCTGGCGGCAGAACACCCGCTGCGCCATCCACCATGCCGATGCGGTCTGGTCCGGGGACCCCGACGAACTGCTGCGGTTGCTGGGCCTCCCGACCATGCGCTGATGCGGCGGCCGGACTTTTCGGCAATCATCCTACATCCCGTCCGTAGAGCCGCGTCTGCGAGGTCTGCATGGAATCCCTGGCCCTGGTCCTGATGGTCATCTTCGGCTTCGTGCTCGCGCGCTCCTGGCTCGACCAGCGCGACAAGCACGTGCAGGCGCGCATGCGCCTCCTCGAGCAGGCCGTTGCCAGCGGCGTGACCGACCCCGGCCAGCTCGACCAGCTCGGCAGGCAGGCCGTGCCCGCGCGCGTGCCGCCGCTCAGCGCCTTCTCCCTGTGGGTCGGCTGGGTGTGCATGTTCGTGGGCGCCGGCCTCGTGCTGGCGGCGCAGTCCACCGGCGACCTCGAGATGCAGACCGGCGGCCTGATCACCGGCGCCGTGGGCCTTGCCATGGCCACCTTCCCGTTCGCGCTGCAGGAACTGGAAATGCGTCGCGCACGCGCCTGATACTGCGCGAGTGAACCTGCCCGCACCGGACGAGCTCGAGGCCAAGGCGCGCGGCCTGATGGCGCAGTGGGGCGCCGCATGCGAGCCGTTGAGCGTGGTGTGGAACCGCCGCCTGCGCACGAGCGCGGGACGCGCGCTGCCGCGCACCGGCCGCATCGAACTCAACCCGGACCTGCTCGCGAAGGCGCCCGAGCGCATCGAGGCCATCCTCGCGCACGAGGCTGCGCACTTGGCCGCCTACCGGCTGCACGGCCCGCGCATCCGCCCGCACGGCCGCGAGTGGGCCGAGCTGCTGCGCAGCGCCGGCCACCCGCCGCGCGTCACCCACGACCTGCCCGTCGACCCGCACAAGCGCCGCACGCGCCGCCGCCGCTGGCTCTACCTGCGGCTGTGCGATGCCTGTGGCGCCCGCCGCATCGAGCGGTCCGTGCGCTACGACCCGTGCCACAAGTGCAGCGCCGATGGGCGCTTCCTCGTGCTGCGCGCGCCGTCCGGACCCATGGGCTGGGCCGCGTTGCGCACCATGAGCTGGTCGTCCGTGCGCCAACGCTGCACAATGGCGCGCCGATGAACCGCAACGCCGACATCTTCGAGGAAGTGGTGCGCCTGCGCCGCGAGGGCATCCCTGCCGCGCTCGCCACCATCGTCGGCACGCGCGGCTCGACGCCGGGCCGCACCACCATGCGCTTGCTCGTGCTCGAGGACGGCACGTTCCTCGGCACCGTGGGCGGCGGCTGCCTCGAGGCGGAGGTCTACGACACGGCGCTGCAGGTGATCGCCGACGAACAGCCGCGCACACTCACCTTCCGCCTGACGGAGAAGGACTCGCCCGACTCGGGCCTCATGTGCGGCGGCGAGGTCACCATCTTCGTCGAGCCCGTCACCACCCCCGTGCTGTGGATCTTCGGCGGCGGCCACGTGAGCAAGGCGCTGTGCCAGGTCGCGGCGCTCGCGGGCTTCCGCGTCACGGTGGTCGACGACCGCGCCGACTTCGCCACCAAGCAGCGCTTCCCCGAGGCATCCGAGACCCTGTGCGCACCGCTGCCGCAGGCGGTGGCGGACATGCCGCTGCGCGCCAACAGCTACGTCGTGGTGGTCACCCGCGGCCACAAGGAAGACGGCATCGTGCTCGAGGCGCTGGCGCAGCGGTTCGCCGCAGGCAGCCGCGCGCGCTTCCTCGGCATGATCGGCTCCCGCACCAAGCAGGTGGTGCTGTTCCGCCACCTGCGCGCAGCTGGCGTGGCCGACGCGTTCCTCGACACGGTGCGCACGCCCATGGGCGCGTACATCGGCGCACGCAGCCACGAGGAGATCGCCGTCAGCGTGGTGGCCGAGCTCGTGGCCGTGCGGCGCCTCAACACCGACCTCGCCGCCACCTGGGCCGCGAAGACCAGGTCCAAGCCGCAGAACGTGGTGAAGGACCTGCCCGCCGAGCCCGAATCCGCGCGCGACGTCGACGGAGCCTGCGAGCGCTGAAGCTGCGCGCTACGCTGCAAGCCATGGGACGACCCTTTCGGCCCGTGCGCGTGCTGCTGTCCTGCGCCCTGCTGCTGGCGCTGGGCATCCTGCTGCTGCGCAGTGAGCCGGATGCCGCACCTGCGACGCCGGGCGAGCCGCGGGTGCAGTCCACCGGCGCAACGGCAAGCGCGGATGGCCCTGGGCCGCTCGAGCGCGACGCGGTGGTCGAGCCCGTGGTCCCGCCGCCTGCCTTCGCGTCCTTCGACGGCAATGGCATCCTGATCCCAGGCGCCATCCAGGACGGCATCGTTCTGCAGCTGCGCAGTGCATCCGGCGTGCCGCTCGAGGGCGCGCGCCTTGCTGCCGTCTGGAGCCGCCTCAGCGAGACCGATGGCTGGCTGTACTCCCGCGACGAGGGCACGACCGATGCGCGCGGTGAACTGCGCACCTCGATCCCCGCCGAGGTCGTGCGCCGCGGCGACCTCGACCGCATCGAGGCCGACGTGCCCGGGTTCGGGTCGATGGAGAGCCGCGGCGGGTTCTTCCTCACCGCCGGGCCGCCCGACGCGGTGGTGCTCGTGGTGCCCGACACGGCGCACCTCACCGTGCGCGTCACCGACGAGGCCGGCGCACCCCTGGCCGGTGCATCCGTGCGCGTGGATTCCGAATCCGTGCTCGGCGGCCCGGGTGAGCACGTGCTGGTGGGAGATGACACCATCGAGGTCGCGAGCGACGTGCAGGGCAAGGCCACGATGAAGGTGCCTGCCGGGCGCTGCTCGGTCTTCGCCGAGTGCGAGGGCCACACGTGCCCCTACGAACTGCAGTGCAACCTGCCGGCAGGTCCCTGCGAGGTGCACATCGTGGCCCGGTCCATCGCGCTCCGCACCGTGACGGTGCGCGTCGAGTTGCCGCCCGGCATCGACAGCGAGGTCGAGCTCCGCGCCGAGACCAGCCAGGTGCCGACCCTGCCCGGGCAACCGCACGTGGCGTGGGTGAGCGGCGACCGCCGCTGGTTCAGCGCCGACGAGGTCGGTCCCCGCACCTACCGGTACGAGTTCGACCGCACCGCCTGGCACCTCGCCGTCGAGGCCGAGGGATGCGCACCCTGGTCGCGGTGGATCGAGGCCGACGAGCGCGAGATGACCGTGGCCCTCGCCCGCGACGAACGCTTCCGCCTGCGGCTGCACGTCACGCTGCCGGACGGATCCGATGCCAAGGGATTCAACTTGTTCCTCCACGAGCAGGCCGATGCGGGCAGGCAGCTGGTCCGCGACCGCTTCACCGGCGGCCGCCACGACCTCGTGCTCGACGCGGGGCCGCCTTGCATGGTTCAGGTCGCGGTGGGGGGATTCGCACCCGTGTTCCTCGGTCCCTTCGACCGCGCAGGCGGCACGCGCGACGTGAAGGTTGCCATAGCTCAGCCCGGCACCGTGCGCGGCACGCTGCTCGATGCCGCGGGCAAGCCGATCCTCGGCACCGTGAGCCTGTACCGCCCCGCAGGCGCCCTGGCGCAGCTCGACCCGAGGGCGCCAGCGATCCTCGCCACCTGCTTCCGCAGCGACGTCGTGTCCACCTCCGAGGAAGGCACGTTCGAGCTCCGCACCATGGGCCCGGGATTGCACCGCATCGAGGCCACGCCGGAGGGACTCGACCTGCCGGCCGCAGCGCTCGTGCGCGCCGGCGACACCGTGGTGCTGCGCAGCGGCGAGGGCATCGGCGACCGCGTGGTCGTGCAGGGGACGGTGGTGGACCCCGAGACGCGCGCGCCCCTCGCGTACATGTTCGTCGAGGGCACAGGCCCCACCGATGCGCAGGGCCGCTTCACCACGGGGCCGTTGCCGCTGGATGCCGAGTTCGCGGTGAACGGGTCGGGGCGCGTGCACGAACTCGTCTCGCTGCAGGGCGTGCCGCCCGGCGTGCACCGCAGGGTGGTCGAGCTCGCGCGCAGCGTGCCGCGCTTCGTCCGCCTCGTCGACGCACAGGGACGCCCGGTCGAGGACGCCGAGATCCGCGTCGAGCGGCCCGACAAGGGCGGCCGCTTCCGCACGCTCCTCACGCACGCGGGCATGCAGGCGGGCGCCGAGGCCACCACCGATGCAAACGGGCGCGCCGACCTGCTCGGGTTGCCTGCCGGCCCGCACGTGCTGCGCGTGCAGCGCCACGAGCGCGGCGCGTCAGGCTTCCTCCTGGTCGACGACGCTGCCGTGAAGACGATCCCGCTGCCTGCCGACGCAGGCGTGCGCACCGTGGCCGAGCTGCGCTGGTGAGTGGTCGGTCGGTGCGACCTGTGCCGGCTGCCCGGCAGGCAGGTCCTCGCGGTCAGTCTGCGACCTTCAGGTCGGCAA
This sequence comes from Planctomycetota bacterium, assembly GCA_041161695.1. Classification (GTDB taxonomy): domain Bacteria; phylum Planctomycetota; class UBA1135; order UBA1135; family UBA2386; genus JBEATZ01. The sequence continues at coordinate 32,157 of JBEATZ010000206.1, forward strand.
GTGCGTAGGTGAAGGTGCGCGAGCGCTCCACCTCACCGGCCTGGACGATCTCGACCTGCAGGAAGCCCGAGGTGCGGGCGCCCAGGTCGATTTCGTATGCGAACAGCTTGCGTTCCAGTGACAGGCGCTTGTCCAGCGCCTTCGGTGCGCCGAGGTCCTCGAAGTTCGCACCGGACATGGGCAGGTTCTCGGACCACCGGTAGCGCACGCGCTCCAACTC
>JBEATZ010000208.1:0-9078 GCA_041161695.1 Planctomycetota bacterium
ATGCGACGGGCACCACCGCCGCGGAAGCGGCTGGTGACGCGACCGTGCGCGTTGCGACCGGCGCGGTCGGCAACTCGCTCGGTGAGCGACTTCTCACGGCGCTTGCCCTTCGTCAGGTGGCTGAAATCCAGCACCGACGAGTTGCGGCGACCTGCAGACGTGGGTTGGTAGACGCGGACTGGCATGGTCAGTTCCTCAGACGACCTCGATGGTGTCGCCCTTGCGCAGGGTGATGATGGCCTTCTTCCAGCCCGGGCTCATGCCAGGGCGGCCGAAGACGCGGCGGGCCTTGCCCGGCACGCTGATGATGTTGACCTTGACCACCTTGACGCTGAAGAGCGTCTCAACGGCCTTGCGCACCTCGCTCTTGTTGGCCTTGTCGGCCACCTCGAACGTGTACTGGTTGCGCAGGTCCTGCAGCGTCGTGGACTTCTCCGTCACCAGGGGGCGACGGATCAGGTTGTAGAACTGGATCGGGTTCGCCATGGTGGACCTCAGGCGTTGGCAGCGACGCAGCGCTGCTTCAGGGCTTCGAGGGCCTGCGGGGTCACGACCATCCAGCGGCGCAGGAGCACCTGGCGCGCGTTGAGGTCACCGACCGTGCAGACGTCGACGAGCGGGACGTTCCGCAGCGACAGGTAGAGGTTCTTGTCGGCCTCGTGCACGACGACGGTCGCGCTCCTGCCCATGCCGAGCTTGGCGAGGCAGGCCACTGCCTGCTTCGAGCTGGGCTTGGCGAGGTTCCACGCCTGCACCACGCCCACTTCGCCGTCCTGGAACTTGGTGAACAGGGCGTTGCGGAGGGCGGCGCGGCGCGCCTTCACGGGCATCGCGTAGGAGTAGTCGCGCGGACGCGGCGGGAAGGTGCGGCCACCACCGGCCCACAGGGGCGACTTCGTGGTGCCCATGCGCGCGCGGCCGGTGTGCTTCTGCTTCCAGAGCTTCTTGTTGCCGCCACGGACCTCGGCGCGGGTCTTGGCCTGATGCGTGCCTGCACGGGCGTTCGCCTCGTACATCACCACCGCGTCCTTCAGGGTGCGACCCAGGACACGGGAGCCGAAGACGGACGCGTCGACCTCCGTCTTGGAGACGGAGTCACCTTGAATGACTTTTACCTCGACCATGGGAAATCCAGTTTGGCCCCTGTCGAGACGAGTCACCCCCGCCCACTCTGGGCGGTGACAACCGGATCACGACAAGTGCCCGAAGGCTTTGTTTTGTTACCAGGAAGAGCGAACTCAGGCCTTGATGCGGATGTCCACACCAGCCGGCATGTTCAACTTGCTCAGGGCATCCACCGTCTTGGTGGTGGGCTCCGAGATGTAGATCAGCCGCTTGTGGGTCCGGATCTCGAACTGCTCACGACTCTTCTTGTCCACGTGCGGGGAACGAAGCACTGTGTAGCGCTCCACCCGCGTCGGGAGGGGAACTGGGCCCGCAACGCGCGCGCCGGTCCGCTTCGATGTCTCCACGATGTCCAGAGCCGCCTGGTCGAGGGCCTCGTGATCGTAAGCCTCCATCCGGATCTGGATCTTCTCCTGCATGGCTCGAAATCTTGCTGTTGCTGAAGACGCGTGGACTGTCGAAGGGGAGCCGGCGGATCGTGGCTGGCGCCATTCCGCCGTAAGTCCTTGATTACCGTGGGTTTGGCCTTTTCGGCCTCCCCGCACGAAATCAAGGGCCGGGGAAGGTAGCGATGGAGCCTGCCGCGGTCAAGGCTCAGAGGGGGCTTTTTTTGCGCCCCGCGCCGTTTCCCGCACCACCACCCAGCGGCTCGGCCGCATGGCGACCTCTCCCAAGCCCCGGGTGAGGGATCGCAACCTTGTGGCATACCCCAACATGTGGCGTAAGGCCACCTTTCCCGTCACCACGGCACCAAGGCGCCCCGCCGCCACCTGGGTCAGCTGAGAATCTCGCGCATTCAGGTCCCCCACCACTCCCGGCAGCACCGCCGCCGGACACCGCACCTCGAACTCCACCTCGGGTTCGAGCAACTCGACCCCTGCCAGGGACACCGCCTTGTCGACGGCAAACGAGGCCGCGGTCTGTGCGAGCACCCCTGCAGCTCCGCGGGGCTCGGTGCGCAGGCGCAGCAGCCGTGCGCGCACGGCCTGGGCCGGACAGGATGCGCGCAGCCCGTTGCGCAAGCGCGCGTGCAGCGCGTCGATCACGAGCTGGGCGTCGACGTGGGAAGCGACCTCGGCAGCTGCATCGGCGACCGAGTCCTCGCCATCGCCCTCGATCGGCGCGAGCTCCACCTCGACCCACGCCTCGCCTGATTCGCCAGCAGGGGCGTGCACCGCAGCCGAAGCCGTCGCGGCCCGCAGGATGCGTTCGCGATGCGCAACGCGCGGCGCGCCCACCTTGAAGGGCGGAGCGCCCTGCTCCCGAAGCGTCTCGGCGGCAACCTCGAGGTGCAGTTCGCCCATGCCCGCCACCCATGGCGCCCCGGTCTCGGGATCGACGCCGACCTCGAGCGTGGGATCGTCCTCTGCCGCAGCGCGGAGGTGTTCGAGCAACCGCTCGACATCGGCGGCCACCGCCGGCTCGAAGCGCGCGGAGAGCACGGGCGCAGGGAAGCCCATGCGCCCGAGTTCGAGCGGACTCGCGGGGGCATGCAGCGTGTCCCCCGTGCGCAAGCCGAGCGAGCCCGCGAGGACCACCATGTCCCCCACCGTTGCGGCACCGAGTTCCTCGTGCGTCGTGACCTGCATGCGCCATGGAGCCGGCGCCGTGAACCTGGCGCCCGAGCGCGCGATCGCGACGGCATCGCCCGCGCGCAGCACGCCCCGGAACACGCGCACGTAGTTCCACACTTCGCGGCCGATGTGCTGGACCTTGAACACGAGACCGCAGAACGGGCCGCAGGGATCAGGCTCGGGTTCGCCGTGCAGGGCCATGCGTTCGCCGCGCTCGAGGGGCGAGGGCAGCATCGAGCAGATGCCGTCGAGCAGGCCGTCCACGCCGCGTTCGTGCAGGGCGCTGCCGAGGAACAAGGGGACGACTGCGCCGCGGCACGTCGCCGCGCGCAGCACCGCGCGCAGACGGTCGCTGGCGATGGCCCGACCTGCCACCCATTCCGCGAGGACCGCCTCGTCGAGCTCTGCAGCGACCTCGACGAGTCGGTCGCGCGCAGCGCGCATGTCGCGCAGGATGCGGTCGCGCAACGCGGGGCCGGGCTCACCCTCGAACCACTCGACGGATCCCTCGAGGACATGGCCGATGCCGGCAAAGGTGTCCGCCTCGTCGCGCAGCGCGATCGCCATCGGCGCGACGAGACACTCGAAACGGTCGGCAACCTGCTGTGCGCACGCTTCGGGATCCGCGCCGGCGCGGTCCATCTTGTTGACGAACACGATGCGTGGCACGCGCCAGCGCACCGCCTGCCGCCACACGGTTTCGGTCTGCGACTCGATGCCGCGCTGGCCGTCCACGACCACCACCACGCCATCGAGCACCCGCAGGCACCGCTCCACCTCGGCCGTGAAGTCCACGTGGCCAGGCGTGTCGATCAACTGGATGCGGTGACCCTCCCACGGCAGGTGCGTGGCCGCGGCGGTGATCGAGATGCCGCGCAGTTGCTCCTGCCGCATCCAGTCGGTGGCAGCAGTGCCCTCGTCGACCTCGCCTGCCGCGGGCCGCAACCCGGAAACGTGCAGGATCCGCTCGGTCAGCGTGGTCTTGCCCGCATCGATGTGCGCGACGATGCCGATGTTCCGCAGCCGATCCATGGAGTTGCCACCGCCAGGCGGAGAGTTTCAGGTCGAAGCTCCGCCATGGAAACGAAAACGGCTCGAAACGCTGGGCGTTCGAGCCGTCGGTGCGAGAGGCCCCATGGCCGCGCGCGAAGATCATCGGTGCGCGGCCTCTCGGCCTCGCACACGGGTCACCAGGCGAAGTGGCTGTACGCGCTGTTGGCCTCGGCCATCTTGTGCACGTTTTCCTTCTTCGTCACGGCAGCGCCCTGGTTGTTGAACGCGTCGAAGAGTTCCTCGGCGAGGCGCTTGCTCATGGGCTTGCCGCGCTTGGCGCGGGCAGCGTCGATGAGCCAGCGGATCGCCAGGCTCTGCTGGCGGCGCTTGTTCACTTCCTTGGGGACCTGGTAGGTCGCGCCACCGACGCGCTTGCTGCGCACCTCGATGCGCGGCTTCACGTTGTCGATCGCCTTGGTGAAGACGTCGACCGGCTCGGCGTTCTCGACCTTCTTGCAGACCATGTCGAGCGCGTCGTAGAAGATCGCCTGCGCGGTGTTCTTCTTCCCGGCCCACATGATCTTGTTGATGATCTTGGAGGCGAGCTTGTTGTTGTAGCGGGGGTCACCCTTGAGGAAGACCTCGGTCGACTTGTAGGAACGGGGCATCGGAATCCTGCGGCTGCTTGCTTGGGTTCGGGTTTCTGCGGTTCAGCTCACGCGGCGGCGCGCGAACTCACTTGGTCTTCGGGCGCTTGGCGCCGTACTTGGAACGGCTGCGGCGACGAGCTTCCACGCCCGAGGCGTCCAGGCTGCCGCGGAGCACGTGGTAGCGCACACCGGGGAGGTCGCGCACGCGGCCACCGCGGATCAGCACGATGGAGTGTTCCTGCAGGTTGTGGCCTTCACCCGGGATGTAGACCGTGACTTCCTTGCCGTTGCTCAGGCGCACGCGCGCGATCTTGCGCAGTGCGGAGTTCGGCTTCTTCGGGGTCATGGTCTTGACCTGGAGGCAAACGCCGCGCTTCTGGGGGCAAGCGTCGAGCACAGGCGACTTGCTCTTGTACTTGACCTTGTTGCGGCCTTTGCGGACCAGCTGGTTGATGGTTGGCATACGGAAGTGTCTGGAGTCCGGGTTGAAGGGCAGAGGACGATAGGGAGTGCGATCGGGATTGCAACCCCGCCGTGGAACCGGCCGGGGCCGCAGCGGCAAGGGGCGGCCACCCGCCCCCCGCCACGGTCTGGCGTCAGGCCTTGCTGGCCTCCTCGCCAGGGTTGACGGCCGGGGCATCGTCGATGCCCTCGAGCCGGATGACGGGGCCGCCGGTGTCCAGGAAGCCCTGCTTGCTCAGGCGGCCGATTTCCTCGGCGGCAGCCTGCAGGTCGACGTTCTTGCCGACGCGGGTCTTCTGGTACTCGCGGAACCCGGTGCCGGTCGGGACCAGGTGGCCGAGGATGACGTTCTCCTTGAGGCCGACCAGTTCGTCCCGCTTGCCGGCGAGGGCGGCTTCCGTGAGGACCTTGGTGGTCTCCTGGAAGGACGCGGCCGAGATGAACGAGTCCGACTGCAGCGAGGCCTTGGTGATGCCAAGCAGCAGCGGGGACGCGGTCGCGGGCTTCTTGCGCTCCTTGCGGAGGCGGTTGTTCGCCTCGCGGAAGCGGAACTTGTCGACGACGGCGCCAGGCAGGAAGTCGGAGTCACCCGGATCCTCCACCTGCACCTTGCGCATCATCTGACCGAGGATGATCTCGATGTGCTTGTCGTCGATGCTGACGCCCTGGGCGCGGTACACGGTCTGCACCTCGCGGAGCAGGTAGTTGTGCACGGCCTTCTCGCCCTGGATGGCGAGGATGTCGTGCGGCACCAGCGGGCCGTCGATGAGGGCTTCGCCGGCACGGACCTGGTCACCGCGGTGCACGCGCAGGTTCTTGCCCTGCGGCACGAGGTGCTCGCGTTCCATGCCACCTTCGCCCTTGACGATGATGGTGCGCTTGCCGCGGCGCTTGTCGCCCAGTTCGACCATGCCGTCGATCTCGGAGAGCACGGCGGGGTCCTTCGGGCGACGGGCCTCGAACAGTTCGGTCACGCGCGGCAGACCGCCCGTGATGTCCTGCGTGCCCATGATCTCGCGCGGGGTCTTGGCGAGCAGCGTGCCTGCCACGACCCTCTGGCCGTTCTCGGCCTCGATGTAGGCCTTCTCGGGCAGCGGGTTGATGGCGAGTCGGTTGCCCTTCTCGTCCTCGATGATGATCTGCGGGTGCAGGTCGCCCTTGTGCTCGATGAGCACCTTGCGGGCGATCTTGCTCTCCGGATCCTTCTCGACACGGTACGTCTTGCCCTCGAGGACGTCCTCGTAGCGCACGATGCCACCGACCTCGGCGAGGATCGGGTTGTGGTGCGGGTCCCACGAGCAGATCACCGTCTGCTCCTTGATCTCCTGGCCGTCGGCGACGTGCACCGTGGCGCCCAGCGGGATCGGGAAGCGCTCCAGTTCGCGGTCCTTGGCGTCGAGCACGAGCACCTCACCGCGGCGCTTCAGCACCACGGTGTGGGTCGCGTTCTTGCCGCCGTTGGGGTCGCTCACGACCACGGCTGCGAGGTTCGCGAACTGCACGCGGCCTGCGCGCTTGTTGCGGATCTCGGACTCCTCGACCTTCTTCGACGCCGTACCACCGATGTGGAACGTACGCATCGTGAGCTGCGTGCCAGGCTCACCGATCGACTGCGCGGCGATGATGCCTGCGGCGAGGCCGGGCTCGGCGAGCGCGGAACGCGACAGGTCCATGCCGTAGCAGCGGGCGCAGATGCCCACCGAGGCTTCGCAGGACAGCGGCGAGCGAACCATGATCTTCTCCGAGGAGACGACCTGTTCGATGCGCTTGGCGATGTCGACGGTGATCAGCCCGTTCTCCTGGACGATGACCTCGTCGGTGAGCGGGTCGACGATCGTGCGGCGCGCCGAGCGGCCGCGGACCGAGTCGACGAAGCTCACGGCGACCTTGTCGCCCTGGTAGACGGTGCCCTTCTCCACGCCGTTGGGCGTGCCGCAGTCCTCGGTGGAGATGACCACGTTCTGGGCCACGTCGGCGAGCTTGCGGGTCATGTAACCCGAGTCGGCCGTCTTGAGCGCCGTGTCGGCGAGACCCTTGCGCGCGCCGTGCGTGGACGAGAAGTACTCGAGCACGCGCAGGCCTTCGCGGAAGTTCGCCTTGATGGGCGTCTCGATGATCTTGCCGGAGGGCTTGGCCATCAGGCCGCGCATGCCCGCCAGCTGGCGGATCTGCTCGACTGAACCACGCGCCTTCGACATGACCATGCAGAAGATCGGGTTGACGTAGAGCTTGCCGTCGCGCGTGTCGTTGCGCAGCTCGGCCAGCATGTCCTCACCGATGCGTTCGCGGGCGTGCGTCCAGGAGTCGATCACCTTCAGGTAGCGTTCACCCTCGGTGATGATGCCTCGCGAGTGCGCGAGTTGGATCTTCTCCACCTCCTTGTTCGTCTCCGCGATGATCTTCTCCTTCGTCGGCGGGACGATCATGTCGTCCTTGCCGAAGGAGAGGCCGGCGCGCGTCGCAGACTTGAAGCCGGTCTCCTTCATGTTGTCGAGGAGACGCAGCGTCTGCTGCCTGCCGAGCAGCAGGTTGCAGTCGGCGATGATCCCGGAGAGCGCCTTCTTGTCGAGGTCGTGGTTGTAGAACGGCATCCCGTACTCGAGGATGTCGTTGAACATGATGCGACCGGGCGTCGTCTCGATGATCGTGTTGTCCTGCGTGACGATCGTGTTGCCCTGGTTGCGGACCTCCACGTCGGCGGGGAACAGCACCTTGATCTTCGCGTGGATGTGGACCTTGCCCATCGAGTAGGCCATCCACACTTCCTCACGGTTGGAGAACACCATGCCCTCGCCGAGTTCGTTCGGGCGGGCAAGGCTGAGGAAGTAGCAGCCGAGGACGATGTCCTGGTTCGGCGCGATGATCGGGCCACCGTGCGCGGGCGAGAAGATGTTGTTGATGGACAACATCAGCGTGCTCGCCTCGATCTGCGCCTCGAACGAGAGCGGCAGGTGCACGGCCATCTGGTCGCCGTCGAAGTCGGCGTTGTAGCCGGCGCAGACGAGCGGATGGATGCGGATGGCATTGCCCTCCACGAGCACCGGCTCGAACGCCTGGATGCCCATGCGGTGCAGGGTCGGGGCGCGGTTGAGCAGCACGGGGTGGCTCTGGATCACCTCGTCGAGGATGTCCCAGACCTCCTCGTCCTTGCGCTCCAGCATCTTCTTCGCCGACTTGATCGTGTCGGCGTGGCCGAGCTCCTTGAGGCGACGGATGATGAACGGCTGGAAGAGCTCGAGGGCGATGACCTTGGGCAGGCCGCACTGGTGCAGCTTGAGGTCGGGGCCCACCACGATCACGGAACGCGCGCTGTAGTCCACGCGCTTGCCGAGCAGGTTCTCGCGGAAGCGACCCTGCTTGCCCTTGATCATGTCGGTGATCGACTTGAGCGGGCGGTTGCTCGAGCCGGAGACCGGTCGGCGGCAGCGGCCGTTGTCGAAGAGCGCATCCACCGCCTGCTGCAGCATCCGCTTCTCGTTGCGGATGATGACCTCGGGGGCGTTGAGGTCCATCAGCTTCTTGAGGCGGTTGTTGCGGTTGATGATCCGCCGGTAGAGGTCGTTCAGGTCGCTCGTGGCGAAATTGCCGCTGTCGAGCATGACGAGCGGCCGCAGGTCCGGCGGGATCACCGGGATCACGTCGAGCACCATCCACTCCGGCTTGTTCTCGCTGTCGCGGATCGCCTCGACGATCTTCAGCCGGTTGACGAGGTCCTTCTTCTTCTGCTTGGAGTTGGTGGTGGCCAACTCCTCGCGAAGCTCCTTCGAGAGCCGCACGAGGTCGAGGCCGAGCAGGAGCTTGCGCACCGCCTCGGCGCCCATCTCCGCTTCGAACGAACCCTCGCCGTGGGTCGCCTTGCTCTTGGTCGCCTCGAGCTCCTCGCGGAGCTCTCGGGCAACGGACGCGAGGTCAAGCTGTCCGAGCAGCTCGCGGATCGCCTCGGCGCCGGTCATGGCGACGAAGGCGCTCCCGTGCTTGGCGACCGCCTCGCGGTACTCGTCCTCGGTGAGCACCTGCTGCGGCTCGAGGTCGGTGTCGCCCGGGAAGGTGACCACGTAGTCCTGGAAGTAGATGATCTTCTCGAGGTCGCTCACCTTCATGGCGAGCAGCGTGCCGAGGCGGCTCGGCATCGCCTTGAAGAACCAGATGTGGACGATCGGGGCGGCGAGGTTGATGTGCCCCATCCGCTTCCGGCGGACGCGGGAGTGGGTCACCTTCACGCCGCAGCGGTCGCAGATGATGCCCTTGTACTTGGTGCCCTTGTACTTGCCGCA
>JBEATZ010000094.1:0-5428 GCA_041161695.1 Planctomycetota bacterium
GCCCGGTTCTTACCGCGTCCGGGCGCGCTGGGCGAACCTGGCGGCGAGCGCCAGCGGCGTCGTTGCCGTCGAACCCGGCAGGGCCGTCGAGGATGTCGCTGTCGAGTTCCCGGCAGGCCGCACCGTGTCGGGAACCGTTCGGAGCAGCGACGGCAGGCCGGTGGAGGGCGCCACCGTCCTCGTCATCGGTGGCCTCGGCGTGCCGGTGGCCAGCGACGAGCGTGGCAGGTTCGAGCTCGAACTGCCGCGCGAGGACTGCGAACTGCGCGTGTTCCTCGGTGAGACGTCGGCAGAGACCACGGTTCGCCTCGCTGCCGACCAGGCCGAGGCCGACATCCGGCTCGCGGTTGCGCCCACCATGGTGTTGCGGGGCACGGTGCGCGTGCTGCCGACGCGACGCAGCCCGCGCGGCGTGCTGTTGCGCTGCGAACCCTTCGGCCGCCCGGCAGAGCGCTTCGACCGCTGGGTCGACCTCGATGCCGGCCAGCTGCGGTTCCCGTGGTTCCCTGCCGTGCCCTGCAGGCTGGAGGTCTGGTGCGAGGGCTTCGTGCCGCACGTGCGCGAGGTCGACCTCCCGGAGGGCGGCGAGCTCGACCTGGGCGAACTGCTGCTCGAACCCGGATCCAGCTTCGCGTGCACCGTGGTGGACCAGGACGGCAAGCCGGTGCCGGACTGCCTCGTGTTCGCGGGCCGGGACGGCGACCAGTCGCTGTTCCTGCCGGCCACGCGAACCGATGCGCAGGGGAACGTGGTGGTGGGCGGCATCTCCAGCGCCTCCCGCACGATCGTCGTCGCCGCCCCCGGGTACGCACGGTTCCAGTTCGACCTCGCGATCCCGCGCGACATCGTGCGCCGGGAACCCGTGGTCGTGCGGGTCCAGCCGGGTGCCACGATCGAGGTCAGTGGCGCCGGTGCCGCAGGTTCGCTGGTCGCGCTGCTGGTGGGTGGAAGGGTCGTCGCCACGGCCGACGTGGGCCTCGACGGCACGGCCACATTCTCGAACCAGTCGCCGGGCGAGTACGAGGCCCAGCTCATCGACGACATCGCGCGCTCGGCGCGGTTCGAGGTGCGCCGCGGGCAGCGGATCGTGCGCGTCGACCTGAACTGATCAGCGGTTCGCGCCGCGGGCTCGCTCGAGCAGCCACTGGCGCCACGGCTCGTCCAGCGACTCGATGGGCGCACCGAGGCACTCGTCGAGGGCGCTCGAGGAGTCTCCCTTGCCGAGGGCCAGTGCCTCGCGGCAGTAGCGCAGCAGCGACTCGTCGCGCCGTGGCGTGGCCGTGGGATCGAGCAGCCATGCCACGAGCATGCGCGAGGCGCTCCAGCGCACGTTCGTGGCGGCATCGTCCTGCAGGTGGAAACCCTCGTACACGGGCGTGTGCACGAGGTTGGTGAGCGTGAAGCCGCCGCTCAGCGCCTGCAGCGCGTCGATGTCGAGCCCGACGGGATCCCCCGCGACGGCCCAGCCGTTCATGCCACGGAGGTGGAAGGAGGCCCAGCCGCCGAGCCCGACCTCGAGCCATGCGCAGGGTCGGTCGCGGTCGGTTGCCATGCGCGGCGTGCCGGCGAGCGTGCGGTGCAGCAGGGCCTCTGTCGCGACGGCGAACAGGTCCTCGGGCCTGCCGGTGCCGTCGGCATGGAACACCCGCGCCTCGTCGCCGTGCGGGAAGGGAACGTAGTACGCGCGCGGCGTCGCGCCCCAGCGCGGGAACGACGATGCCTTCGCGTGGGTGCGCACCACGACCGGCTCCAGCGCCTCCTGCAGGCCCAGCTGCCGGCCGTAGCGGTCGAACCACCACAGGTAGAGGGTCTCGAGGTCGAACAGTGCGAGGGCTCCCTCGCGGATGCCGGCGTCGAGTCGCAGCACGAAGTGCTCGGAGCGGAGTTCGAGCGGCGCGCGGGCCGCGGCCTCCACCAGGGCGTCGAAGGACAGCCAGCGGTCGTCGTGCCGCCACAGCCAGGTGCCGCGTTCGTTGCGGTTGCCGAGCCATGCGTGGGCGCGCGCATCGCCGCCGTCCGGTCCCAGCGCCAGCACCATGGCCTGCAGCCGCGCCATGGCGGGCAAGCCGATGGCGCCAGCCCACTCGACCAGTTGCCACTGCGCGCTGGCATTGGCACGCAGCGCAAGGCGCCTGCGCAACAGTTCCCGCAGGCGGTCGTTCACGAGGTCCATCGATGCGACCTCTGCAGCCGGCACCCGGACCCTGCGGGTGCCCTGGACCACGACGACCTCGTCGGTGGCGAACGGGGTGGCCACGCGGCCCCGCACTCCCGTGCCGTTCGTCCGCACGACCATGTCGCGCAGGTCCTGCTGTGCGCTTGCCGCGCCCGCTGCGAGCAGGAGCGTCGCGAACGCCGCGGTGAGGAGGTCACGCATCATGGAAGATGGCACTCACCGGAACGTGGTCGCTGGGCGTCTTGCGCTTCCGCATGTCCGCGTGGACGACGACGTCGCTGCATGCGGCGGCCGCCGACTCCGAACCGAACACGTAGTCGATGCGCAATCCGTCGTTGCGGTTGGCCGCTCCCGTGCGGTAGTCCCACCAGGTGTAGATGCCGCCCTCGGCGTGGAACCGGCGCAGCAGGTCGCTGATGCCGAAGTCCATCACCTTGCGCAACGCGTGACGTTCGGCCGTCGAGCAGAGGATCTTCTCGTGCCAGCGGACGGGATCGTGGACGTCGATGTCCTCGAGCGCGACGTTGAAGTCGCCCAGCAGCACCACCTTCTCCCCGGCGGCATACCGCTCGTCGAGGTGCTCGCGCAGGCGGCGCAGCCAGTCCAGCTTGTAGCGGTACTTCTCCGAACCCACGGACTCGCCGTTCGGCACGTAGAGGTCGAGCACCATGAACCCGTCCACCACGCACCCGAGCGCGCGGCACTCGGTGCCCGGGGTGTCGCCGGGCAGTCCCCGCACCACGTCCTCCACGCGATGCCGCGAGAGGATGGCGACGCCGTTGTAGGACTTCTGTCCGTAGCACTCGATGTTGTAGCCCTCGTCCTCCAGCGGCTCCCGCGGGAACTGCTCGTCGATGCACTTGGTCTCCTGCAGTGCCAGGACGTCGGGCTTCTCCTCGCGCAGGAAGTCGATGACGTTCCCGAGCCGCGCACGGATGCCGTTCACGTTCCACGTGGTGATCTTCATGGGCCGGCTCATTCTGTCGTTTGCACGAACCCGCCGCGAGCCTCGAACCTGCCTCCTTGCCAACCCCGGACTCCTCGGGTCTCCTTGCCGCCATGAAGCGCCTGCTGCCCCTGTTGTTGCTCCTCGGTGCCTGTGCCTCTCCCTCCCGCATCGTCTCGACCACGCCCGGCGGCGCGGCGGACCCTGCCGAGGTCGCGAGGGCCCTCTCTACCGCCGACGTGGTCGTGCTGGGCGAACTGCACGGCAACTCGTCCGTGCACGCCCTGCACCTCGAGATCGTCAGGGAGCTGCACGCGCTGCGGCCCGGCATGGCCGTCGCGATGGAGATGTTCGAGCGCGACGTGCAGCTCGAACTGTCCAAGTACTTCGTGGGCGACATCGACGAGCAGGAGTTCCTCGCTCGCAGCCGTCCCTGGCCCCACTACAAGACCGACTACCGTCCGCTGGTCGAGTATGCGCGCGAGAACGGCATCCCCGTGCTCGCCGCCAATGCGCCGCGCTCGCTGGCCATGGAGGTCGCGCGCAAGGGACTCTCCGCCGTTGCCGGCAACGAACTCGTCGCTGCGCAGGTCTCGGCACCCAAGGACGGCTACTGGGACGCCTTCGTCAAGGAGATGAGCGGCGGTCCGTCCCACGGCGCGCACGGCAAGCCCAGTGACGAGATGCTCGAGCGCTTCTACCAGTCGCAGTGCCTCAAGGACGACACGATGGCGGAGACCATCGTGCGGCTGAAGGAGGAGACGACTGGCGAGTACCCGCCGCGGCTCGTGGTGCTCGTGTGCGGCAGGTTCCACAGCGACCGTGGGTACGGCGCGGTGGCGCGCATCCGCAGCCGCAACCCCTCGCTGGTGGTGAAGGTGCTCTCTGCCGAGGCGGTGCCCGACGACCAGGTCGACACCTTCCAGCCCGATCCCGCCGTGGCCGACTTCACGCTGGTGGTGAGCGAGTCCGCGAACCGCCCGATGCCGAGCATGGAGCAGGTTGCCAAGGCCGCTGCCGCCAAGCCCAAGGCGGAAGCCGCTGCGCCGGCCGCGCCTGCCGCAGCTCCCGCCGCAGGCGGTGACCAGTCCGTCGACATGACCGGCAGGCCCGCCCTCGGCGTGCGGCCCGACTACGAGTTCGGCGGCACGGGCCTGCGCATCGAGGACGTCGTCCCGGGTGGCGCAGCCGAGAAGGGCGGCCTGCAGGCCGGCGACGTGATGGTGGAACTCGACGGCGATCCCGTCGAGGACGTGCAGGGCTACATGATGGTCCTCAACGGCCTCACGGTCGGCGCCGAGGTGAAGGCCGCCGTGATGCGCGGCAGCGAGCGCAGGGAGTTCACGCTCAAGGTCGGCTCGCGCCAGTGACCCCGGGTCAGCCGCGCGCCAGCAGCGCGGCCACGATGCCCGTCGCCGCGACCGCGAGGATCACCACTGCGGTGCGCCGCAGCTGCCTGCGCCGCCGGGCGCGGGCTGCCTCCTCCAGTTGGCGCTGTAGTTCGCGCTCGGCATGCTGCGTGAGCGACTGCCAGTGCTCGACGAGGCGCACGATGCGTCCCGAGGGTTCGATGCCGGACTCGTGCATCGCCTGGGACTCGTGCAGCAGCGCAAGGGTCTCGCGTGCGATCGCGAGGCGCCGGGCCGGGTCCTCGCAGCGGTCGAGGCGGGCCTCGGCGTCGGTCGCCTCCTCCTGGGCGATGGCTGCCTCGACGTCGCGCAGGTCCCTCGTGTAGAGCGCGCTGCGGTCGGCAGGCACGTGGATGCCCAGGAACTGCAGCACGTCGCGGCGTTCCCGCAGCGCCTGCAGCCGCTCGGCATGGGTGCTGCGCGCATCGTCTGCGAGCGAGGCGCACCGAGCCGCCAGCTCGACGTTGCGTCGGGTCGCCGCCTCGATCTCCTGCTTGCGCCGCCGCGCCTCGGCAAGGCGTTCCTGCAGCCGGCGGGCCTCGATGCCCTCGGTTCCCTCGTCGCCGTCCGCCATGCTCCGTACGGCGCGTTCCATGTCGAACAGGCCTGTCGTCCAGTGGCCGCGGGCCAGCGCCTGTTCCGCCCCGCTGGCGAGGCGATCGCGCGTCGCGCGCGCCTGGTCGAGACGCATCCGCAGGTTCTCGAGGCGATCGAGCAGCGCGGTACGCGAGCCATGCGGCCGGTCGACGAAGGCATCGAGCGTGCGCATGAGGTCGAGCCTCGCGAGCATCGTCTGCAGGACCTTGACCGGAACCGGCGTTGCCGCGAGGCGCGATTGCGCCTCCTCGAGCACCCGGACTGCCTCGTCGCTGAGTCGCGCAAGCAGCGCGTCCAGCT
>JBEATZ010000359.1:0-6552 GCA_041161695.1 Planctomycetota bacterium
TCCCTGCGGCTTGCTGCATCCCAACGACCCGCAGCAGCGGCGGTGGGTCACGAGGGACCGCGACGCGCTGCTGCGCGGCATTGTGCTCGACGCCGACGTGCTGCGCGTGCAGGTGGACGGCGAACAGGCCGGTGGGGCAGTGGAACTCGTGACGGTCGATGGGGCGGTGCTGCACACCCTCGCTCCCGATCGCGGAGGCTGGCACTGGCTCGACGTGCGGGCCCACCGCGGGAAGCAGGTGATGCTCCGGGTGCCGACCGGCGCCGATCCAGCGCGTGCGGTGCCGCAGGCACAGCTCGTGGACTACCGGTTTCCCCCGGGCGGCTGAGCGCGCGGCTCAGGCCAGCGCCGAGTAGATGCGGTGGCAGTCGTCGTGGTCGTCGATGGCCTCGAGGAACTCGCCGACCTCCTGGCGCTGCTCGGGCGTGAGTTCGACCTTGTCCTTGGGCATGTAGCCGGGCTCGGAGGTCGTCACGGACCAGCCGGCCTTGCGCAGCGCCTGCGTGACGGCATCGAGGTCGGTGCGGTCGGTGAAGAACCTGCCGCCGCTCTGTTCCTCGTCCACGTTCTCGAGCGGTTCCACGTTCTGGGCGCCCGCCTCGATGGCTGCGGTCTCGAGGTCCATGCCCGCCTTCTCGTGCGTCGCCTCGACGATGCCGACGGGGTCGAACAGGAACATGACCCGCGCGCCGAACTGGCCGGCCTTGAACAGGCTGCGGATGTCGGGCGCCGTGCGGTTCCGGTTGTCGGTCATGCACTCGACGATGACGGGCACGTTGTAGGGCGCCATGCCCTCGTAGGTGACGAGCTCGTAGTTGACGGCGTCGCTGCCCTGTCCGGACGCCTTCTTGAGGGCGCGGCCGATCACGTCGTTGGACACGGAGAACTTGCGGGCGGCCTCGATCGCCACCTGCAGCTTGGGGTTCATCTCCGGGTCGGGCACGCCCTGGCGCGCGGCGACGGTGATGTCGCGGACCAGCTTGGTCACCACCTTGGCGCGGCGGTTGGCGTTGATGTCACGGTTCTTCTGAAGCCACTGGCGTCCCATGGTCGTGCAGTTCTCGTTGGCGGAGAGGATGGCAGACGACGGGGCTGCGTGCAAAGGTCTCTGTCCCGGGGCGGTGGGTCCGTTCCCATGGGCGCTCCCGCGCGCTGGTTCTTTGCCCCCCTGCTCCTACAATCCGCCGCCCCATGACCGGCCCGAAGTACCACCTGACCAGCTACGGCTGCCAGATGAACAAGCTGGACAGCGAGCTCGTGGAGAGCAAGCTGCAGCAGATCGGCTACCAGCCCGCTGCGGAGGAGTCGGAGGCCACGGTCGTGCTCATCAACACCTGCTCCGTGCGCCAGCACGCCGAGGACCGGGTGTGGTCGCGCCTCGGCCGCCTGCGCGTCCGCAAGCGCAAGGAGCCCAACCTGGTGGTCGGGGTGCTCGGCTGCATGGCCCAGGAACACCAGCGCTACCTGCTGGCGCGCATGCCGCACGTCGACCTGGTGGTGGGGCCCAGCGCCTTCGGTGACATCGACCAGAAGGTGCAGGCCGCCCGCGAGAAGAACGCGCGCATCGCCGCCGAGTCGGATCCCGCCAAGGACAAGCGCAGCGTGCAGGGCGCAGGTCTCGTGGTGACCGGCACGGGCGTGAGCGGCGACACCATCGAGCGCAACGTCAAGGTGCGCCCGCACCGGTCGCAGGCGTACGTGTCGATCATGCGCGGCTGCAACATGCCGTGCACGTACTGCATCGTGCCGACGACGCGCGGCGACGAGGTCAGCCGCCCGATGGCGGACATCGCCGAGGAGTGCCAGCGGCTGGTCGACGACGGCGTGACCGAGATCACGCTGCTGGGCCAGACGGTCAACGCCTACGGTCGCGACCTGGGCCAGGATGCGACGCTGGCACGGCTGCTGCGGCGGCTGCACGAGATCCCCGCCCTGCGCCGCCTCGCGTTCATCACGAGCCACCCCAACTTCCTCAACGCGGAGCTCGTCGATGCGCTGGCCGAACTGCCGCGCGTTGCACGCTACCTGCACCTGCCCGCCCAGTCGGGCTCGAACCGCGTGCTCAAGTCCATGCGCCGCGGCTACACCGTGGAGCGCTACCTCGCGCGCATCGACCAGCTGATGGCGAAGGCGCCCGACATGGAGATCCACTCGGACTTCATCGTCGGCTATCCCGGCGAGATGGAAGAGGACTTCCGCCAGACGATCGAGCTCATGGAGCGCGTGCGCTACGCGCAGAGCTACGTGTTCAAGTACTCGCCCCGCCCCGGAACCGTGGCGGCCGAGGAACTCGTCGACGACGTGAGCGATGCGGACAAGGAACGCCGCAACCAGGAACTCCTCGCCGTGCAGGAGCGGCTCTGCATCGAGCGCAACCGGGCCCTCGTGGGCGCGGTGCAGGAGGTGCTGGTGGAGGGACAGAGCCCGCGCAATCCCGGTCGCCTGCAGGGTCGCACCGCGTGGCACCGGATCGTGCACTTCGACAGCACCGACGTCTCGCTCACCGGCAGCTACGTCCCGGTCCGCATGCAGGAGGCCCAGCCGCACTGCATGATCGGCACCATGCTGGCCCACGATGCAGCGCAGGAAGGCACTCGCGACCGCGCCGAGGCCCACTCGTGAACTGGGAACCGCTCATGGCCAGCGCGCTCGACCTCGCGCAGCAGGGCCGCACCGAGGTCGAGCCGAACCCTCGCGTCGGCGCGCTCGCGATGCAGGACGGCGTGGTGGTGGGGCGCGGGTTCCACACCCACTGGGGCGGTCCCCACGCCGAGGTGGTTGCGCTCGCCGATGCCGCGGCCAACGGCGCGAAGCCCGACACCGTGGTGGTGACCCTCGAGCCGTGCTCCAGCCCCAAGGGCGAGGAGGGCAAGAAGACCGAGCCGTGCACCGAGGTGCTGAAGCGCGCGGGCGTGCGCCGCGTGGTGATCGGCGCCGCCGACCCGGACCCGCGCCATCGCCGCAACGGCATGGCGGTGCTGGAGGCTGCCGGCATCGAGGTCGTGGACGGCGTGCTCTCCTCGCGCTGCCGTGAGTCCCAGGCGTTGTTCCACAAGTGGCTGCAGATGGACCGGCCGTGGACGATCGGGAAGTGGGCGATGACCCTCGACGGCAAGATCGCCGCCGTCACCGGCGAGTCGCGCTGGATCAGTGGCCCCGAGTCGCGCCGCCGCACGCACCTGCTGCGCAGCCGCTGCGATGCCGTGGTGGTCGGTTACCGCACCGTGATGCACGACGATCCCTCGCTCACGGTGCGCCACGTGGACGGTCGCCAGCCGGTGCGCGTGGTGGTGGACCCGCTTGCCGCCATCGACGACGACAGCAACCTGGTCCGCACCGCGCGCGAGATCCCCACCTGGCTGCTCGCCAGCGAGGAGGTGGATCCGATGCGCTCCGGCCACCTCGCGGACCTCGGCGTGCAGGTGATCCACGTGCCCACGGCCGAGACCAACCGGCACCTGCACCTGCGCCACGCATGGCGCGAACTGCGCCGCCGCGGCATCCGGCGGCTCATGGTGGAGGGCGGCGGCGGCCTCATGGCCGAACTGCTGAGCTGGAACTGCGTCGACCAGGTCCTGGCCTTCATGGCACCGCGCATCCTGGGCGGCAAGTTCAGTCCCACGCCCGTGCAGGGCGACGGCAAGCCGTTCCCGGCCGAGGCATGGCGCGTCGACGACATGCGCTGCGAGGCGCTCGGTGACGACCTCGTGGTGACCGGTTTCGTGCCGAACTGAGCGGGCCTCAGTCGGCGACGCGCAGCACCACGGGTTCGCTTGCGACGGCAGCGCGATCGAGCACGCGGATCGCCATCTCGCCCGTGGTCAGGCCGGCAGGAAGCACGGCGCGCAGGTCCGTTGCATCGCAAGTGGCGACCAGTTCCCACGTGTCGCCCGCCCGCGCCTGGACCGTCACGAAGCGGGCGCCTGGCGACGGCTGCCACGCGAGTTCGAGTCCCGTTGCCTTCCGTTCGATCCGTGCCTCGGGCGGGCGCGGTTGGCCCTCCGACAGCCACGGTGACGGCGGGATGGCGGCGCGCTTCGCGTAGACGCCGCTGCGCAGCAGGGTTGCCACCCCGCCCGCATCGCGCTGCAGCGACTTGAAGCTGAAGTGCACGTGCCCGGTTGCGCGCGGCTGCTGGCGCATCAGCAGCACCTGCGTGGCGAGTTCGCCTTCGCGCCAGTGCTTCTCCCTCGCTGCAGCGCGGCCGGGGTTGATGCCGGTCCAGAGGTGGCACTCTGGGCCGACCTCGCGTGCCCACCAGGGCAGCAGCACCGCGAAGCTCTGCGGTTTCTGGTCGATCGGCCAGTAGAGCTGGGGAGCGATGTAGTCGCACCATCCCTCGCGGAGCCAACGGCGCACGTCGGCATGCAACTGGTGGAACTGGTCGATGCCCGCCGTGGTGCCCTCGGGTACGCCGGGACGCGCGACGCCGAACGGGCTGATCCCGAACTTCATCCACGGTTTCTCGCGGTGCACCTGCTGGTGCAGGCGCCGCACCATCTCGTCGACGTTGCGGCGTCGCCATTCCGCAACCGTCAGCCTGCCGCCGCGAGCCCGGTACGCCTGGTGGCTGGCTCCGTCCGGGAACTCGAGGCCCTTCACCGGGTAGGGGTAGAAGTAGTCGTCGATGTGGACGCCGTCGATGTCGTAGCGGCGCACGACGTCGAGCACGACGGCAAGCGTGTGTTCCAGCGCCTCGGGCACGCCAGGGTCCATCCACTTGTACTCGCCGTACTGCACCACCCACGCCGGGTTCGCGACCGACACGTGCCTCGGGTCGGCCGCCGACTTCGACTTGAAGTGGCGCGCGCGGTACGGATTGAACCAGGCGTGGAGTTCCATGCCGCGGCGGTGCGCACCGGCCACGGCGTGAGCAAGGGGATCGAAGCCCTCGGCCGGCGCCACGCCCTGCTGGCCGGTGAGCCATTCCGACCAGGGCTCGATCGCACTCTGGTAGAGCGCGTCGCACTCGGTGCGCACCTGGAAGACCAGCGCGTTGAGGTGCAACTCGGCAGCGCGATCGAGGATCGCGTCCAGTTCGGCCCGCATCTGCGCAACCGGCAGGCCCGGGCGGCTCGGCCAGTCGATGTTGTCGACCGTTGCCACCCATGCACCGCGGAACTCCACGGGCAGTGCCGGCACGCCTTGTTGCGCTGGCATCGGCGCCGCAGCGGCAAGCAACAGTGCCGCGGCCAGGCATCGCATCGTCCCTTGCATGGCCGCAGAGGATGGCAACCGCTGCGCCCGATGCCAGCGGAATCGGTGGCTGTCCGTGCGCAGCCCGATATCCTAGGAGTGCTGCCACGGGTCCTTTCGACCCGGGCAAGCACCAACCACCATGAGCAAGATGCTGATCCCGGGCCTGCTGGCCCTGCTGTCCATCTCCTGCTCGTGCCAACCCGGCGCCGATGGCGCCGGCGCTCCGGCGGCGACCGTTGCCACGGATGCGAAGGCCGAGCTCGTCCTCGACAAGGCGCCCACTTGAGGCGGCTGTGTCGCCACCGTGCGTGGCGCCTTCAAGGGCCTTCCCGGAATCGGGCAGGTCGACACCAAGATCGGTGACCGCAACCTCGTCGTGAGCTACGACAGCAAGGCGGTGACCGTCGACCAGATGCTTGCTGCCCTGGCTGCGGCCAAGGAGCCTGCGGTCGCCAAGGCCGCGGCCGAGACGACGAAGTGAGCCCGTCGCGCGGCGCCATCGCATTGGCGTCGCGCGCATCCGCGGCCTAAGTTCGCCGGCGATGCAGCGCTCCTCCACCCTCATCTGCTTCCTGCTCGCCGGCTTCGCAGCCATCTTCCTCGGCATCGGCGCCCTGATCCCGGACGGCTGGGAGGTGCGCACCACGCGCTCGGTCGGCGCGCCGCAGGCCCGGGTCATGCAGGCCTTGTGCGACCTCGCGGCGTGGCCGCAGTGGTGCACGATGAAGCCGGTGATGGGGCCCAACACCGCGTCGGGGGCGAGCGCGGCGCAGGCTGAAGCGGGAGCCCACCTGTGGTGGCGCGGTGCGCGCGGCGAGTCGCGGCTCACCTTCACTGCGGTGGGCGAGACGCGGCTCGAGTACCGCTTCGGCATCGAGGGTGGCGACCTGCTCGGCACCGGATCGATCGAACTCGCACCCGGACCCGATGGCGCGACGCTCGTGACCTGGTGCGATCGCGGATCGTTCCCCTCGCTGGCTGGTCGCTGGGCCGGCTGGTTCGGCGCGCTGCAGGAGGCCGTGCGCGCGACGCAGGAAGAGAGCCTCGGCAACCTCGCGAACCGGCTGCCCTAGGGCCGTTGGCCCGAGCGGGCTGCCGCGGTCACTGCACCGTGATCCGGCCGATGGCCGTGGTGGGATCCACGGGCACGACGACACCTTCTGCATTGACCATGCGCACGTTGCGCAGGTGGATGGTGCAGTCGCCGAGGGTCCGCGGCGGCAGGACGTCGAGCCAGAGGCGCAGCAGGTCGCCTTCCTGCAGGCGTTGCGCCGAAGGGTTCTTGCCGTCGCCGCAGACGATGCGGATGCCGCTGCCGTTCTCCTCGCCATCGAGGTCGCGCAGGGACTGCTT
>JBEATZ010000377.1:0-9173 GCA_041161695.1 Planctomycetota bacterium
TGAAGCTGTCGCCCGAGGACGCTCGCATCATCAACGATGCCGGCCTGATGCTCATCTACCACCTCGACCGCGACTTCGACCGTGCAAAGGAACTGTTCGAGCGCGCGATCGCCGTGGGCCAGCCGCAGCTGGACGCCATGCCGGCCGACGCCGACCGCGACGAGCGCAACAACCTCGAGGAGGCGATCGGCGACGCTTGGCAGAACCTCGCCGTGCTCGCCGCACGGCACCAGAACAAGCCGTTCGCCGAGTACCGTGCGTTCTGCGAGAAGGCGGTGCAGTACTACCCCTACCGCCAGCGCGAGGCCGCGCGGATGCTGCGTGCCAACGAGAAGGAGTCCTCCGCGCCGGCGGATGACAACGCCGCGCCACAGCAGGGCAAGGGCGGGCCGCGCTGGGACGGCTGGATGGACACCGACTTCCTGCAGGACCCCGCCGACCCGAAGTTCGCGAAGCTGAAGACCGAGGTCGAGACGCGCGCGAAGGACGGCGACCTCGACGGCGCGCTGAGCGCCCTCGACGCGAGTGCGAAGGAGTTCGCGAACCACGCGCCCTTCCACGCCCGGCGCGGCGACGTCAACCTGCAGTACGCGCGCAAGGCACGCGATGCGGGCCGCAAGGGCGTGGAGTTCCTGTTCGCCGACGCGGTGGCCGCGCTCAAGAAGGCCGTCGAGCTCGACAGCGAACCCGTCGCACCGCGCCTGATGCTGGCCGAGGCGCTCTACGACAGCGGCGAGGTCGCCGACGCCGCGAAGGCGTGCACCGCGCTGCTCACCCACATGCAGTCGCAGGGCGGCGGCAAGCCGGACGAACTGAGGGCCGTGCACCTGCTGCGCGCCCAGGCGGCGAGCCGCGCGTTCATCGCCGCGAAGAGCGAGCGCAAGGAGGCGCCGGACCTGCTGCAGGACACCCGCAACTCGATGCGGTACCTCGAGCAGGAGAAGGCTCTCACGGCCGAGCTGCGCAAGACGTGGATGACCACCGAACAGTGGGCCGGCGCCACCGTCGAGGCCGTCAACATCCAGGCTCGCGCGGTGAAGGCGGACCCGGCGGACGGCGATGCCGTCGCCGCACTGGTCGATGCCGCGGCAGCTGCCGGCCAGAGCAAGCTGGCGGTCGACGCACTCGCGGACCGCACCGACCCGTTCTCGCTGTGGTACCTGGGCCGCGCCCACTACGCGCAATCGCTCGAACTGCGCAACGAGTCGAAGAACGAGGATGCGATGGCTGCGATCGACCGCGCCATGAGCGCCTTCGAGAAGTCGATGGCCGGCAACCGCGACTTCACCGACTCGTGCCAGCAGTGGCTGGCCATGTGCCTCGGCAAGAAGGGCAACCTGGCCTTCTGGATGGAGAAGCTCGACGACGCCGAGAAGTGGCTGGTCGAGTCGACGCGGCTGCGCCCGGACCGCATCAACGAGGACCTCGGCCTGCAGGAGACCACCAAGCTCGGCATCCTGCGCGTGGCGGACAAGTTCTACCGTGCACAGGACCTGGCGCGCGTGGAGCGCATCTACCGTGCGACCTCCGACGCGGCCAATGCCGACCTGGACCTGCTCAACAACTCGGGCCTGTTCAGCCGCGACTGGGGCAACGTGCTCGAACGCGACGGCAAGAAGGACCTGGCGATGGACATGTACGAGCAGAGCTACAAGGCCTACTCGCGCGCCAACCAGCTCGACCCGGGCAACGTGCGGTTGCGCAACGACCGGGCCCTGATCCTCATCTACCACCTCGAACGCGAGTGGGACACGGCGAAGGAACTCGTCGACTCCGCGATCGTGGACGGTGAGAAGCAGATGAAGGAGAACCCGCCCGCGGAGCCGCAGGACAAGCAGAACCTCGCCGAGGCCATCGGCGACTGCTACGAGAACCTCGCGCTGTGGCACCTGAAGCACTCGGGCGACCTCGCTGCGGCGAAGGCGGCGGCCGAGGCGAGCCGCAACTACCACCCTGGCCAGAGCCGCCTGGGCGCGATGCGCCACCTGCGCACGGTCGAAGAGCGCCAGAAGCAGGGCAAGTGATGGCACGGCCGCACGCCAGCCTCCTCGCGCTGCTGCTGTGCGGCATCGCTGCCTGCCAGGAACCCCAGCCTGCCAGCCCGTCGCTGCGCGAACAGGCCCACGCCGCCGAGCAGCGCGGCGACCACGCCAGCGCAGCCGAGTTGTTCCTGCAACTGGCGAAGGCGGAACCCGACCGCGCCGAGTGGCAGGTTGCAGCCGGGCGCTGCCTCGGTCGCGCAGGCCGCTTCAACGAGGCGCTCGACCTGCTCGACGCGCAGCGCAAGCGTTTCCCCGGCGTGCTCGACCTGCCGGCCATGCTGGCCCGCACCATGCTGCTGAAGGCCGAGCGCGATCCCGGCGCCATGCACCCGGAGATCCTGCTCGCGGATGCTGCGGCCACCTGCCGCGAGGTGCTTGCCACAGACCCCAACCACCAGGATGCACTGCTCGTGCTCGCGCAGGCGCTGCTGCGCAGCGGCGATGCCGGCGCACGCGCCGCCGCCGAGGACGCAACCAGGCGGCTGCCGCGCCATGCCGGCGCGTGGATCCTGCTGGGCCAGGTGGAGGCACAGGACTTCGCCAACGCCCGCGTGCTTCGCACCATGTCGGGTGACGACGATGCGTCGATGCAGCAGGCGCTGCGGGCCATGGCCACGGCGCGCGACGCGGCCCTGAAGTGCTACCGCACCGCGGCCGAACTGGACCCGACGCGCACGTTCCCGCACGTGGCCATGGGCGACCTGCTGCGCGAGAGCGACGGCAAGGCCGCGCTCGGACACTATGCAGCGGCGCTGCGCATCGACCCCAGCTGTGCTGCCGGCCAGCAGTGGCTCGAGCAGTACCAGCCCGCCGTGCGCCTCGAGTTCTACGTGCCGCTGCTGGCGGAGTGCCGCAGCAGGCCCGGCGCCGACGCGGCGCAGCTTGCGGCGCTCGAGTGGCTCGTCGCGCGCGCCCACTACGATGCCGGCGACTTCGCGGCGGCAGGCAAGGCCTTCGCTGCCGTGGTCGCGGCCAACCCCACCTACGTCAACGCCCACTACTACGCGGCGCTGTGCGCCTTCCGCACCGACGACCTCGACGGTGCCGAGCGGCACGCAACCGCGTATGCACGCGCCGGCGCAGCGGCCTTCGCCGACGTCATCCGCGCCCTGCCGCCCGAACCGCGCGCCGAGACCGGGCAGCTCGTGCAGTTCCTGGGCGACCGCGCCTACAAGCTGGGCCGCATCGAGGCCAGCCGCGACCTCAACCACGTGGTCGCATGCCTGCGCGACTCTGCCGACGCGTGGAACAACCATGCGTTCCTCTGCCGCGAGACCGGCCGCTTCGAGGACAGCCTCGGTTCCTACCAGCACGCGCTGGAGAAGGAACCGCTCTCGCCCCAGTTGCACAACGACACCGCCGTCGTGCTCCACCACCACCTCGCCACGCCCGAGAACCTGCGGCGCGCGCGCGTGCTCTACACGCGGGCCGTCGAACTGGCCGATGGCGTGCTCGCCGACCCGCGCGCGGAGGCGAGTGCGAAGGCCCTGGCGCAGAAGGCGCGCAACGACGCCACGCAGAACCTCGCCGAGCTCGGCGACCGCGGCCGCTGAGGCAGCCGCATCCCGCTCAGGTCTCGTCGTCGGGCAGCAGGCGCCTGCCGAGATTGCCGTAGTTGCGGTAACCGACCTCGTCGGGTGCGCCGGCTGCATAGCGCCACACGAGGCGCTGCGGATCGGAGCCGTGCACGGCCACGAGCGAGGAACTCACGGTGCCGTACCCCGTGCCCTTCTTGAGCACGGCGTGGCCCGAGGACTCACCGCGGTCGCGCAACGCTGCAGCGACCAGGTCGAGGCGATGCTCGATGGACAGCGCTGCGTCCATGGCAGGCGCGAGCAGCGGCAGTTGCAGCCTGCCCGGCGCGTGTTCGTTGGTCATCACGAGCACCGGGTCCGGCCAGGCAACCACGTCGATGCGGCCCGCGCGGTGCACCATCACGAAGGTCTGCCTGCCGTCGCAGACGGCCAGCTGGAAGCCGCCGTGGGGCACCTCACGTGCGACTCGCTCGACCGTTGCGAGTCCCTCCGTGGGCGAGCCCGCATCGAGCGCGAGGTGGACGAGGTGGCCGCGGGACGGGGCGCCCGCAGGAGGCGGGCTGCCGGCAAGGTTGGTGATGGCGGCGAACACGCCTGCGTCGTTGACGCCGATCCACGTGCCGCCGGCGAGCCGGTCGCGGGGCGAGAGGATGCGGCGCGTGCGCCCCACGAGGAGTCCGGGCGGCGAGAAGGGGCGGTCGGTGCGTTCGTCGCGATTGGCCCCGGCCACGACCGGGTGACCTGGCTGCAGGCCGCGCAACACGATGAGGAGGCACATGGGACGGTCAGGGAGTGGAGGGACCCTCGGGCGGTACCGGCGGGGCGTGCTCCAGCCTGCCCGAGGGCAGCCTGCGCAGCAACAGCATGCCCGCCCCGGCCACGAGGCACAGGAGGGCTGCAGCGACGAAGGTGCGCTGGAAGTCCGGGCCCGTCCCGGTGCCCCGGTCGGCCACGAACGCGCCCACCAGCGGCCCGAACGCGAAGCCGAACTGCATGCAGCTCTGCACCATCGAGAAGGCGAGGGTGCGCCGCGCCGCCACCACGCGCTTGCCGGCGGCCGCGTAGCTGAGGGTCATCGAGCCGGCCATGAACGCCGCGGCACAGGTGCGCAAGCCGAGGAAGGTGGCCACCTGGGTGGTGGCGGCCACGACGAACATCAGGCAACCGAGCCCCAGCGACAGGATGCCGAGGCAGCGCAACGGTCCGTGCCGGTCGGCGAGCCGCCCCCACATGGGCGTGAAGAACACCTGCATCACGGCGAGGATCGAGAACGCGAATGCCGTGGCCTGCCCCGTGCGTTCCTCCGGCGTGGTGCCGAGGCGCGCCCAGGGCTCCAGCTCGCGCACGAAGAGGGCCAGCAGCGGTTCCATCATGTTCTGGCCGATGCGCTGCAGGAGGACCAGCACGAGCAGCCACGCGAACACGCGGTTGCGCAGCAACTGCGTGCACGAATGCACCATCTCGCGCACGAACGAGGGCGCGAGGGGGTCGTGCACCCTGGGCTTCTCGTGCACGAACAGCCACAGCGGCAGGATGGCCAGCAGCGACAATGCACTGGTCACGTAGAACTCGGAGCCGCGGCCGAACTGCGTGGCCACGCGCCAGCCCACCTCGGGACCGATGCCGGAGCCGATGGCCATGCCCACCTGCAGGAAGCCGATGAGCCTGCCCTGCCGTTCGTTGGGCGTCTCCGAGGACACGAGGGCCATGGCGGGCGCCACGTAGCCGGCGAGCGCGCCCTGAACGATGCGCAGCAGCAGCAGCACCCAGGGCGCCGTGGCGAACGGCATCATGAGCGTGGTGATCGCGATGGCGAGGTTGGCGCGGATGGCCATGGGCTTGCGCCCCATCCGGTCGCCGAGCGCCCCCCACACCGGACCGAACACGGCCGCCGAGAGCGGGGCCGCCGCGTAGATGATCGCCGCCAGTTCGGACAGTTCCTGCGGGTCCGTGACGTTGAACCGCTCCTCCACGTAGAGGGGCAGCGTGGGCAGCATGGCCATGAGGCCGAGCGAGGTGGCGAAGAGGCTCGGCCACACCGCGAACAGGTTGCGCTGCCAGGATTGCAAGGCGGGCGGTTCTATCCGATGGGACGGTCGGAACCAGTGCGCGCCGTGCACAGCCACCTTCGCGCCAAAGCGTGTGCTGGGTAACCTCGCGCCATGCCCAAGGAAGTCTTCCAGTTCCCCTGCCCGTGCTGCGGCAAGCAGGTCGAGGTCGACACCCGCACCGGCAAGGCGCGGGCCGTGAAGCCCGAGGAGGCCAAGGGGCTCGGCAGCCTCGACGACCTGCTGGCGAGCCACCGCAAGGAGCAGGATCGACTCGGCGGCACGTTCGAGGCGGCCAAGGGCGCGCAGAAGCGCGCGAACGAGTCGCTCGAGGACGCCCTCCGCCGGGCCAAGGAAGAGGCGAAGAAGGACCCGAAGGACAAGCCGCGCAACCCCTTCGACCTCGACTGAGCGAGTTGCTCAGCGACGCGGACGGTTCGCGGACTCGAGGACCTTGCGGCCCTCCTCGTTCCAGGCAGGCCGTGCCTCACGCGACGCGAACTCGAGCACGGCCTCGCGCAAGCCGCGGATCACCGCGGTCATGTGCGGGATGTCGATGCGGTCGACGTGGTCGGTGGGCTGGTGGTAGTCCTTGTGCAGCGACCCCGCACTGATCGAGTGCGCCACCACGCCCTTGCGGACGAACGAGGCGTTGTCGCTGGCCTGGAACAGCTGCTTCGCCATCGGGAAGTCCACGAGGCCGATGCCCGCGCGCTCCATGGCCTTGCCGGCGATGGCCGCGAAGTCGCTGTACTCGGAACCGGTGACCCAGGCCTTCTCGCGCCTGCCCTCCTCGGGCCGGCCGATCATCTCGATGTTGACGTTCGCGACGATGTTCTCGAGGGGCACTGGCGGCGTGTCGCAGAACGCGCGGCTGCCGCGCAGGCCCTTCTCCTCGGCCGAGAAGCACACGAACAGAATGCTGCGCCGTGGCGCCGGCAGCTTGGCGAGCGCCTCGGCGAGCAGGATCACGGCCGTGGTGCCGGTGGCGTCGTCGTCGGCGCCGTTGTAGATCGCGTCGCCGTCGACCGCGCTGCCGATGCCCACGTGGTCGTAGTGGGCCGTGACGGCCACGTACTCGTCCGGCAGCTCGCTGCCGCGGATCACGCCCATCACGTTGCGCAGCGGCACCTTCACCTGCTGCACCGGCGGAGTGCTCCAGGTCGCCTGCCACGTGACCTCCCCCTGCTGCTCGGGCTTCGGCAACGACCCGCGGCGCACGAGGAACACGGGCCGCGTCTGCTGCCTCGGCGCATCGAGGACGGTTCGGGCCCTGCCGGCAAACTCCCAGAGGGCATCGTTGGCATCGACCTCGAGCAGCGTTGCGCGGCGCGCGGCACGCATCATCTGCATGCGCTCGGCGCGGGGATCCTCGCCCCGCACGACGTTCACCTGCTGGTCGGTCTCGGACTCGACGGCGCCCGCGCGCAGCAGGCGGAAGTCGGCACCGAGTTCGAGCGGCGCGTCCACGCTCGAGGCCCCGACCACGAGGCGCAACGCGATCTTCGACCCGGCGGGATCGATGCGGACGCCATCGAGCTCGTAACGATGGAACCAGTCGGCGCCCACCTTGGACAATCCTGCCCGCTGGAAGCGCTCGGCGATCCAGTCGGCTGCGGCCTCGAGCCCGGCGCTTGGCGTGTCGCGGCCGGCGCGCTCGTCGCTCGCGAGCCACCCGAGGGTCTCGCGGACCGCCGGCTCGCCGATGGCCTCTGCAGGCGCCTGTGCCAGCAACGCCGCGGAACACAACAGCAGCGCGATCGCTGCACGAAGACGGTTCGTCAGGTTCATGTCGTGGGCTTCAAGGTCTCGTTCATGGC
Source organism: Planctomycetota bacterium (assembly GCA_041161695.1). GTDB lineage: Bacteria > Planctomycetota > UBA1135 > UBA1135 > UBA2386 > JBEATZ01. Next base: position 7,446 of record JBEATZ010000377.1, read on the forward strand.
CCCGCTTCGGTAGCCCTGCAGGTCGAGCGTCACGTAGGCATAGCCCGCGCCGCGCAGCGCCTTTGCGAGGGACTCACGCAGGTGGAAGGCCTGTTCCATCTCGACGGGCGCAACCTCGAGCCGCGCCACGTCGCCGTGGTGGCGCACGCGGAACTGCCGCAGGCCGAGGTCCGCAACGGCTGCCTCGGCGCGCTCGACCTGGCTGAGCAAGCTGGCATCGATGGCGGTGCCGTAGGGAACGCGCGAGGACAGGCAGGCGAAGCTCGGCTTGTCTGCCGTGCGCAGGCCCGCGTCACGGCTGTACCGGCGCACCTCCTGCTTGCCGAAGCCCGCGTCAACGAGCGGCGCGAGCACGGCGTGCTCCGCAGCTGCGCGCTGACCGGGGCGATGGTCGCCGAGATCGTCGGTGATCGCCCCGTACACCACGGCCCAGTTGTCGGGGCCGAGCCTGCTGCGCTCGCGCGCCACGGTGACGAACAGTTCCTTCTTGCAGTGGTAACACCGGTCGCCGGCGTTGGCTCGGTAGCCGGGCCGTTCGAGTTCGTTGGTGGGAAGCACCACGTGCCGTGCGCCGATCGCCTGCGCGAGTTCGGCGGCCTCGGCCAGTTCGCGCCGCGGCAGCGACGGCGAGTCGGCCGTGACCGCGACGACGCGGTCCCCCAGCGCAGCACGGCAGGCATGCAGCAGCATGGTGCTGTCGACGCCACCGCTGAAGGCGACGATGGCGCCCTCGAGGCCGCGCAGCCGCTGCATCAGGGCCGCGAGCCGCTCCTCGTAGGTCGCATGGAGCATGGACTGCATGGCAGAACCTTACGCGCGGACGCGCCTCACGGAACAGACTCGTGGCAGACCTTGCCAGCCACGATGGTCATGCGCACCCGCGCCTCGAGGATCGCCTCCGGCGGCAGGGCCAGCAGGTCGCGGTCGAACACCGTCAGGTCGGCGACCTTGCCCGGCTCGATCGTGCCGAGGCGGTCCTCGGCAAAGCTCGCGAACGCGGCGTCACGGGTGAATCCGCGCAACGCCGTGGCGAGGTCGAGCTGCTGGTCGGGACGCAAGGCGGACTTTCCCGGTCCCGTGGCCGTGGTCACCGCGGCGAACAGGCCGAGGCACGGATCGACCCCTTCCACCGGGAAGTCGGAGCCGAAGGGCACCGGCACGCCGAGGGCGTGGAAGCGCTTCCACGCATAGGCGTTCTCGATGCGCCGGCTGCCGAGCCGCTGCGGGGCCCAGGGCATGTCCGAGGTGAGGTGCGTGGGCTGCATGGCGGGGATCACGCCGAGTTCGGCAAACCTGGCGAAGTCGGCATCCGCGACGATCTGCGCGTGTTCGATGCGGAAGCGCGCCTCCTTCACGCCCTTGGGGAACTTCGTTGCCGCATAGGCATCGAGCACCGCGCGGTTGGCGGCATCGCCGATCGCATGGGTGCACAGCTGCATGCCGCTGTCGGCGCAGAGCTGGCTGAGCGCGGCCAACCCGTTGGGGGGTGTCGGCAGCACGAGGCCCTTCCAGCCCGGGCGGTCGGCATAGGGCTCGAGCAGCGCCGCGCCGCGCGAACCGAGCGCGCCGTCCGCATAGGCCTTCACCGCGCGCACGACCAGCAAACCGTCGCGTGAGGCCCACGGCCCCTTGCGGATCAGCTGCTGCTCGCTCGCCGCCAGCATGACGTAGGTGCGCAGCTGCCACTTGCCGGCCGCATGCAGCAGCCTGAGTTCGGTGAGCTCCGCA
>JBEATZ010000105.1:0-4726 GCA_041161695.1 Planctomycetota bacterium
GAGACGCGCGCGAAGGTGGCGCGGCACCAACCGCTGCACGTCACGGTGAAGCTGCAGAAGGGACTGCCGAGCCTGCGCTGCACCGAGGTGCGCAAGGTGTTGCTGCAGGCCTTTGCCAACGGCAAGGCACGCTTCGGATTCCTGCTCAATCATTTCGTGATCCTGAAGGACCACCTGCACTTCATCGTGGAGGCCGAGGATCGCAGTGCGCTCTCGCGCGGCATGCAGGGCCTTTTGATCCGGATCGCGCGGGCACTCAACAAGCACTGGCGGCGCAACGGCTCCGTGTTCGGCGACCGGTACCACGACCGCACCTTGAAGACGCCGAAGGAGGTGCGCCATGTGCTGCGCTACGTCTTCGGCAACGCGCACAAGCACTTCGAGCAGGGCAAGGGCCCGAAGGTCGAGGACCCCATCGACCTCTTCAGCTCGGCGCCCTGGTTCGACGGCTTCGTCGAGTCGATCACGGTGCGCAACCTCGAGAACCACGCGCGCCCGACCTCACCAGCCTCCACATGGCTGCTGCGGGTGGGCTGGCGAAGGCACGGGCTGCTCAGCATCCACGAGCGGCCCAAGGTCGTCTGACGCGCCAACGCCACGCGTGCGCCCCTCGCCACGCCCGCACCCAACCGTCCCTCTCAGAGGAACAGCCGGCGTTCCTTGAACCGCGCCTCGATCGACTGGTCGTAGGCGACCTCGCGCTTCTTGAGCGGCCCCACGATCTCCTGCATGCGCGTCACCACGGCGCGCAGCGAGTCGACCACGGCACAGCCCGGGTCGATGGCGACGAGCGGCAACTGGCCGAGGCGGTGCTGCCCCACGCGCGGGTCGTCGGCGATCTCGCCGAGGTACACGAGCTCGACGCCCGTGTGCTGCTTGGCGACCTCGGTGAGCTTCTGGAAGGCCTGCTCGCCGCGGCCGCGCACGGTCACGCGGTTGACGACGACGAGGAAGCGGACGTTGGGCTGCATCTGGCTGATGCACTTCACGACCGCATAGGCATCGACGAGGGCCGCGATCTCCGGCTGCGTCACGAGGACGATGTGGTCGGCCGCCAGCATCGTGAGCACGGTCTGCGGCGCGATGCCCGCACCGAGGTCGAGGATCACCGCGTCGTCGATGTTGGCGACGGCGCCCAGTTCGCGCCCGAGCGCCAGCAGCTCGCGATCGGTGAGGGATGCCATCTTGCGGACGCCCGAGGCGCCGGGCACGAGGTACGGCCCGCACGGCGTGGCCACGCGCACCTCACTGAGCGGCGCACGGCCCTGCAGCAGTTGCTGCATGGTGACGTTGGGCTTCACGCCCATCAGCAGGTGGTCGCACGCGAGGCCGAAGTCACAGTCGACGAGCGTGGTGCCGAGACCCTGCTGGTGCAGCAGCACCGCGAGGCTGGTGGCGACGAAGGACTTTCCGGTGCCGCCCTTGCCGCTCGCGATGGCGATGGTTGGAGCCTCGAGCCGCGGCAGCGGTGTGCTGCGCAAGCTGCCCAGGAGCCTGCCGAACAGGCCCTTGCCTCGGGGACCGAGCGCACTCGCGCCAGTCGTTTCGCCGGCGGCCGCCTGCCGCCATGCGTCGGAACGATCGACCATGGAAACCTCCCTGTCTGCTGTCACGGCACCGCCCGGTGCCACACGGAGTGTCGCCGATGGACGCGCTCGTGTCAGGTGCCGAGTGCAGTTTCTCGGCGCGCGAGGATCACCGCAGTGTCACGCGGACGGCGTTGCTCGCGAAGTCGATCGGACCGATGGTGCCCCACGCGAAGGCGAGGTCGCTGCCGCGCAGCGGCGCGAGCACGCCGCCGGGTATGGCAAGGCTGGAGGATCGCCGACCATTCGCGTCGAGCACGCCCGCAAACGAAGGCGAACCGGAGGCCGCGAGGTCGAGCGACAGGGCCATGAGTGGGTCCGGTACCAGCGGCAGGACGACGCCCGGCGCGAGCGGAATGCCCGGCGCGGTGCCCGAGGCCGAGGCCAGCATAACGGCATACCGGCCTGCGCGCGCGGCGCCGCCGTCCCACTGGAACTGCAGGCTGCCGCCCTGCCACGCGTCGAGCTCCGAGCGGTCGACCCAGAGGGCATCGCTTGCGACGGTGACCTCGGCATCGGGCCCGAGCTGCACCGGACCGGCGCCGTCGTCCACGACGATGCGAAGCTTCGCGGTACCCGCCACCGTGCCCGAGGTGACCGGCAGGCTGTAGCTGCCATCGCCGTGGTCGACGACGGTGCCGAGGGTGATCGGCACCCCGCCCGCGACGACGCTTGCCGTCACCTGGGCCCCGCCGAAGGGGATGCGCGCATTGCGCCAGTCGCGCAGCACGATGCGCGCCGTGGTGGTCGTGAGGCCGCTTGCCTGCAGGCGCGGCACGTCGAGCCGGACCGAGGAGAGGAAGTGGTCCGGGCGCAGCACCTTCTGCATGCGCCAGTTGAGGAACGCCGTCCGCAGCTGGAACACCGGGTCCGGGGCGGTGCCGCTCTGGTTGGCGATGTTGAGGTCGAGGAAGTAGCTGCCGTTGGCGCAGCCTGCATTGGCATTGCAGATGCCATCGGTGTCGCCCGGGCGCGCGATGAGCATGTAGCCGATGTAGGCCGAGTAGGTGAAGGTCGCCGGCGGCGCGCCACAGGCCGTGGGACCGTTGGCGCACGAACAACGGCCGTCGCCCCCCATCGCGCGCGCCGCCTCCATGGCCGCCATGAGCTTCTCGGCGAGGTCCCCGGCCGTGAGGCGCACGGCCTGCTCGGCAGCCTGCACCACCGGCTGGCCGGTGAGCACGTTGCCCTGGATCGCGTAGGTGATGTCGCCGATCGAGCCCGTGAGGTGGCCGGCCCATGCACCCGCCTGGTTGCCGGTGAACCCGATGGCGCGACCCTGCACGTCCACGATGCCGTACTGGCGCGTCTGGTGGCCGGGATCCGATGCCGCGAGTTGCGCGAGGATCTGCGCCGGGTCGGTGCCCGCGCCGAGCTGCGTGAAGATCAGGAGGCGGTTCTGCCCGGAACTGTCGACAAAACTCTGGGCGGCCGCGGCTCCGCGACCGACGCGCACCACCGAGGCTCCGTTCTTCAGGTCGAAGCCGGTGAGGCAGGTAGCCGATGCGATGGCGATCTCGCCGGTGCGACGGTCGACGAGGATGATCGACCAGGTCGCGCGCACGGGTGCGGCGAGGAACAACAGCGCGAGCAGCAGGGCGAGGCGGCGCATGGGCCGCGGCAGTCTAGTGCAAACTGCCGCGGGCGGGGCAGGGTCGGACACCGACTCCGTCGTGGCATCCGCGCGGCGCGCCCCCACAATGGCCATGGCACCGCACCATGAGCCTCACCCGCGTCGCAGCCCTGACCCGCGCCCTCCTCGCCTGGGCCTCCCAGCCCGGCAACGAGCGCTTCTACGGCCACGACCAGGAGACGGTGCTGCATGGCGTGCTGGAGGACCCAGAGCGCCAGGGGCAGGTGCCCGCGTCTGCATGGCTGCTGGGCAGCTGGCGGCTCGGCCGCGGCCAGGCCATGGTGCTGCAGGGCGACGCCATGGGCTGGGACCTCGCCCGCTCGGGCATCTCGCTGCTGCGCGCCTCGATCACCCACCGGTGGCGCCGTCAGGGCCCCGATGCGGTGTCGCCGCTGCAGCTCGCCCATGCAGCCATGCTCGGTGCAGCACTGGGCGAACCCAGGGAAGCGCTGCTCGGCGAGATGCTGATGCAGATGCCGGAGACGCTCTTCGGCCCGCAGGACCAGCTGCCGCTGTTCGTGCGCAGCCTCTACCTGCTGCGCGAGGGACGCCGGCCGCGCTTCTCGCCGCGCCTCGGCCCGTACATGGCGGTGCTGCACGCGTGGGACTCGGACCGGCTGCTCTTCAGCCGCGTGATGGAGGAGATCCTGGACCACCACCTCGAGCGCACGCAACGCGGCGAGTTCGCCGAGCCCGCCTTCTCGCTGCTGCCCACCGAGGTGCTGATGACGAAGGTGGTGCGCACCGAGCTCGGCATGCAGTGGACCAAGGTCGAGCACCCGCTCATGTTCACCAACCTGCTGGCGCTGCAGCCGCGCACGCCATGGCCGCGCGAGCCGCTCGCAGTGGCGATCGACCAGCTCACCGCGCCGCGCCGGTGACGGCCGCGGCCTCGCGCTGGCTGCGCAGCCAGCGTGCGACGGCAAGCGCGTTGGCGAGCCGCTCGGCAGCCCTGCCGTGCAGCGGCAGCCTCGGCGGCACGAGCCCCTCGCGCTCCACCACCGTCTCCAGGTAGCTCGCGCGCATGTTGCGCACGTTGCAGTAGCCGGTCTTGAGCGCCACGAACTCCCGACCCGCGCCTGCCACTGCGGCGCCCCAGTCGTACGTCGTGCGCGTCCACGCGGCGAACGGCACGGACGGCCCCGTGAACCGCGCGAAGGCCGCGCGCGCCTCGTCGACCGTGACGCCCTGCTCCAGCTGCCCGGCATCGAGGCCCATGTGCGCGAGCCGTGCCGGCGTCGGCAACCCGTCGCGCCCCGGGCGCAGGATCGCCTCGAACACCTCGCCGGTGTCGATGCGCGCAGCCACCCACTGCACCAGCTGCCGCTCGCCATCGGTCGCGCCGCCGGGCAGCGAGGACTCGGCGTACACGACGACCAGGTCGGGATCCCACATCAGGTCGGGCAGCTTGCGCCAGGTGCGAACCTTGTCGCGCTTCTTGCGGCCGTGCCGGCCGGCACGGTCGAGCTGCGCGAGCTGCAGGTCGATCATCCCGTCGAACGCGCGC
>JBEATZ010000400.1:0-7231 GCA_041161695.1 Planctomycetota bacterium
CACGGCAACCTCGTTGCTGCCGTCGCGGTCGAAGTCACCGCCCACGAGGAAGCCAGCCGAGGGCACCTGCGCGTCGTAGCTGCGCGCGCCGGTGAGGCGGCCGGTGCCGGCTTCGGCGAGCCAGAGGTTGACGCGGTTGCCGAGGCCCGACAGCGCCATCACGTCCGCGCGGCCGTTGCGGTCGACGTCGCCGACGAAGGGCCGCAGGGGCAGGCCGCTCGCATCGAGCTGGAACTCGTTGCCGAGGCCGCCCTGGGCGAGGCCCGGGGTGACGGACAGCGAGGCGCGCGTGGCGAGGCACGCGACCAGGTCGGGCACGGCATCGTTGGTGACGTCGGCGATGGTGCACAGCGAGGGCGCGCCCGCGAGCAGCTTCTCGAAGCGCTGCGTGCCGTCGCCCTGCGGGTTGGTGATCACCACGAAGCGGTTGCTGGTGTACGCGCTCACCACGATGTCCGCGAAGCCGTCGCCGCTCAGGTCGCCGATCGAGGCGGCGCGAGGCGAGCCTGCCACGGCAAAGACCGTCGGCGTCGGCAGGAAGGACTGCGAGTTCCCGGCGCCGCGGTAGACGAGCACGCGATCGCCTGCGGCATCGCAGGCAACGAGGTCGGCGATGCCGTCGCGGCTCACGTCGCCCACGGCCATCTGGTAGGGAACTGCGTCGTTGAGGGTGGCGATGCCAGGGCCCTGCACGAAGCCGCCGAGGCCGTCGCTGAGCCAGGTGACGATCTGCGGGGAGACGGGGCGCGAGACCACGAGGTCGAGGCGGCCGTCGTCGTTCGCGTCGCCGAGCACCACGGCGAGCGGCTCGTTGCCCACGGCCAGCAGCGGCCCCTGCACGAACGAGGCGAGGCCGCTGTTGCGCAGCACCATCACGTCGCCGAACGCAAGGCCTGCGCGCGCGATGGCGAGGTCGCGGTCCCCGTCGTTGTCGAGGTCGCCGGCAACGATCCAGATCGGGTTGCTGTTCGCGCCGAGGCTCAGCTGCTGGGCCGGCGTGAAACCACCGCTGCCGTTGCCGATCAGCACGCGCAGTTGCGCGTCGAAGCCGATGAGCGCCATGTCGAGGATGTTGTCGCCGTTGAAGTCGGCAACCGCGTAGTCCGAGTGCTGCTCGGTGCCGGTTGCGATCTCGACGCGCGTCTCGAAGCGCGGCGGGTTGTTGACGACGACGGAGGGGGAAGAACCGTCATGGCGCGCGCACGCGGAGAAGACCGCGAGTGCGAGCAGGACTGCATGGACCGGAATGCGCATGTGAGACTCCCTTGGGGCAGCGGAGGGTTGGTGGTGCTGCCGAAACCTAACCACGCGCAGGCTAGCAGGAAGCGGGCAAGGTTCCATGCCGCCCATCGGCCCATGCCATGGGCGCATGACGCGTCCCGAAAGGGGACTCCCTGCTCAAGTGCTGCGGTGCACCGCATCCCTGCGGGAACCGCGGGTCCCACGGCGCTCAGGCCGGCAGATAGGTGCGCGCACGCTGCACGTAGTGCTTGGCGCGCCAGCGCTGGCTCGCCATCTCCTCCTCGGAGACCTGGCGCACGATCTTCCCGGGGACCCCGAGCACCACCGAGCGCGGCGGGATCACCTGGTTCTCGCGCACCAGCGTGCCGGCGCCGAGGATCGAGTACTCGCCGATCCTCGCGCCGCCGAGCACGATGCAGCCCATGCCGAGCAGCGCGTGGTCCCCCACCTCGACGCCGTGCAGGATCACGCCGTGACCGATGGTCACGCCGCGCCCGATGCGCAGCGGCGCCTCGGTGTCCACGTGGATGCAGGTGTTGTCCTGGACGTTGGTCTCGTCTCCGATCTCGATCGAGGCATCGTCGCCCCGGATCGTCACCCCGAACCATACCCCCACGTCGCGGCCGAGCCGGACGTCGCCGACGATCGTCGCATTGTCGGCCACCATGGCCTCGCCGCGCATGCGGAAGCGGCCGACCATGTCGGGGTACACGCGGAAGGGACGGTCTTCGGGGTTCAGGTATAGAGCCATGTCAGGGAACCGGGGAACGCGAGGGTGATCAGCGCGACGGATGCATTGTGCACGGCGTGTGCGAGGACCGGCGCGAGGAGCGAGCCCTGCCGCTCCCGCAGCCAGCCGAAGAACATGCCGAGCAGGGCGATGGGCAGCGCGTAGGCGATGCCGTGCACGATGCCGAACACGAGTCCCTGCAGCACGATGGCCGTGCGCGGTCCGGTGGCCGCACGCAGCGCGCCCTGCAGGTGGCCGCGGAAGACGATCTCCTCCGCGAGCGGCGCCATGCACGAGGTGGCGAGCAGCGCGACCCAGAACCCGGGCCGTGCGAGGTCCGCGCCCGCGAAGTACAGCAGCGTGTCCTGCGGGGCGACCGCGTGGCCAACGGCCTGCATCGCACGCAGGTAGAGCACGAGCAGCAGCCACCAGCAGGCGGCGAGCGGCACGTAGGCGCGGAGCACCGTGAGTGCAGCGAGCGGCTGCCATGCCACGGGCAGCGGCACCACCCTGGTGGACAGCCAGATGACGCCGCCGGCGAGCGCGAAGAGCGCGAGCCCGGCCTCGCGACGCAGCGCGACCTCGTCAGGACGCGTGGCTGCGGCGGGCACCAGCCCCGCCTCCAGCACGAACTGGAAGCCGATGGCGGGCACGAAGACGAGCAGGAGGAAGGTGCCGAGCGCCGCGGCGAGCAGTTCGCCGGGCCTGCGGTCCGGTGCGGGCACCTGGTGCTGCATGCCTCCGCTCATTCGCCGGCGATGATGCCGCTCGTGGGCGAACTCGCCGACGCGTAGAGCTTGCGCGGGATGCGGCCCGAGAGGAACGCATCGCGTCCCGCCTCGGCCGCGGCCTTCATGGCGCGCGCCATGCGCACGGGATCCTTGGCGAGGGCGACGCCCGTGTTGAGCAGCACGCCCAGTGCGCCGAGTTCGAAGGCCACCGTCACGTCGCTGGCCGTGCCGACGCCGGCGTCGACGATCACCGGCACCTTCGCGCGCTCGAGGATGATGCGGATGTTGTTGGGGTTGAGGATGCCCTGCCCGCTGCCGATGGGCGCGCCTGCGGGCATGACCGCCGCGACGCCTGCGTCCTCCAGCCTGCGCGCGAGGATCGGGTCGTCGCTCGTGTAGCACAGCACCGTGAACCCGTCCTTCACGAGGGTGCGCGCCGCCTCGAGCGTGCCCACCGGGTCGGGCAGCAGCGTCTCGGTGTCGCCCAGGACCTCGAGCTTGACGAGGTCGCCCATGCCGAGTTCGCGGCCAAGCAGGGCAGTGCGCACCGCGTGATCCGCGTCGAAGCAGCCGGCGGTGTTGGGCAGCAGCACGTAGCGATCGCGCGGCAGGTAGTCGAGCAGCGTCTTGCCCTGCGGCGTGCCCACGCTCATGCGGCGCACGGCCACGGTCACGCATTGCGTGCCCGAGACGTCCAGCGCGCGCACCATCGTGTCCATGTCCGGGTACTTGCCCGTGCCCAGGAACAGGCGCGAGGTGAAGGTGTGCTTGCCGATCCGCAGCGGCTCGTCGTGCAGGGTGTTCACGGCGCCGATCGTGGACCCCGCGGCACCGCGGCACAAGGGCGCGCTTCAGCCGCCGCCGAAGAAGGTGACGACCTCGATGCGGTCGCCGTCCGCGAGCGCGGTCGCGGCGTGTTCAGCCTTGCGCACGAGCGCCTTGTTGCGCTCGACGGCGACCGGCCTGCCTGCGAGGCCGAGTTGTTCGATCAGGTCCGCCACCGTGAGCGGAGCGATGAACTCGCGCTCCTCGCCGTTCACCTGCACGCGCAGGACCTGGGCATTGTCGTGCAAGGGTTCCATGGTCAGTCCGCGCGCTCCAGCACGAGCACCTTGAGGTACTCGGACTCGGGATGGGAGATCCAGACCGGGTGGTCCTCGCCGGCGCCGAGCCGCTGCCGCAGCAGCACCCGGAAGGGCAGGCCCGCGGCAGCCTGCCGGAGCACGCCCTCGAAGGAGGGAAGGTCGACGTGGTGGCTGCAGGTGCAGGTCACCAGCACGCCGCGCGGCTCGAGCAGGCGCAGCGCGTGGCGGTTGAGGTCGCGGTAGCCGCGCAGGCCGCCGGCCAGTTCGCGGCGGCTCTTTGCGAAGGCCGGCGGGTCGAGCACCACGAGGCCGAACTGGCGGTTTGCCTCGCGGAGCGCGCGCACGTGGTCGAACACGTTGGTGGCCACGGTCTCCAGTCCCTGCAGGCCGTTGCGCTGCGCGGCCGCGGCCGCGAGCGCCAGCGCGGGCTCGGACTGGTCGCACGCCATGGCCGAGGTTGCGCCGCCCGCGAGCGCGGCGAGGGAGAAACCGCCCTGGTAGGCGAAGAGGTCGAGCACGGAACGCCCCTGCGCCAGCGCCTTCACGGCAGCCCGGGCAGGCCGCTGGTCGAGGTAGAAGCCCGTCTTGTGGCCGCCCCACGGCCGGATCGCATGGCGCACGCCGTGCTCGACGATGTCCACGGTCTCCAGTTGCGTGCCGTGCAGCAGGCGCACTTCCTGCGGCAGGCCCTCGAAGCGGCGCGTGCCCACGTCGTTGCGGGCGATCACGGCCCTGGGCTGCAGGCGCTCCACGAGGAACGGGACGATCGCGTCGAGCCAGGACTCGACGGCCGCCGCGGTCACCTGCAGCACGAGCGCGCTGCCGTAGCGGTCGACGACGAGTCCGGGGAGCGCATCGGCCTCGCCGTGCACGAGGCGCGCACCGTCCTCGGGTCCGAGCAGGTGGGCGCGGCGATCCAGCGCGGCCGCGAGCCGCCGGGCGAAGAACGCCTCGCGGTCGGGGATCCCGTCCCCTTCCCACGGACCGCACAGCCGCAGGGCGAGTTTGCTGCGCTTCGAGGTGATGCCGAGGCCGAGGTCCCTGCCCTCGTGGTCGTGCACCCGCACCATCGCGTCGCCGGGCACCGGGTCGAGCAGGTCATCGGCGTAGAACCACGGCTGGCCGCGGCGGGCGAGCCGCGCAGGCTCCGGCTTCATGCGCACGAGGCCGGCGCGGGCAGGGGCTGAGGCGGGTGGCGTGGGTCTGGCTTCGGTCACGGCACGATCTCCAGGGGGGCATCGCCGCGGGCTGCGTGCAGCAGCAGGTCGAGCCGGACGCGGCCGGCCACATGCCCCCCAGCAGCTTCAAACCCTTGCTCGACAAAGAATTCCATCGCTTCGGTGTGGGCTGGCTCGACCATCGCCTGCAGGCGGTGCAGGCCGAGGCGGCGGGCCTCCTCCACCAGCCGGCCGAGCGCCCGGGAGCCGATGCCCTGGCGGCGGTGCAGGGGAGCCACCACGATCGTCAGCTCGGCGATCCGGTCCGGCCCGATGTCGAGGCGCAGGAAGCCGCAGGCGGCTCCCTCCTGCTCCACCATCCATGCCGCGACCCGCGGGTCGGCCACCAGACGGTGGCCCCAGTCCCTGGCAGCGGACCCGGGGGGCAGCGACAGCCCCGGGCCGGCGAGCCAGGGCGCCACGGCCGCGGCGTCGACCGCGGCAAACGGCCGCAGGCAGAGCGGAGGGGTCAGGGGAGCGGACACGGGGGGATCCTAGCCCGCCGCACCCGGAGGAACAGCAAGGTGTCGGTCGCGGAACCGGCTCCTCCGGGAACGCAACTTGATCCCGCCCCCCCGAGGGCTACCATGTTCGCCCGCAACCGGCTGCAGGCAGGAAGGAGCGGCGACCCCGCTCCTTTTCGTTTGCAGACGGTGCACGACGTTCCGGTCGCCAGCCGGGCAGTCGACAGTCCTGTGCGTGGGCTCCGGCCCAAGCAACCCCGCGCTTGCGAGCTCGGGGAACGGGTTTGCTGTCGCCTGTCGGGCTCGCGCTCGTTTCCACGAAGGCCCCACCTCGACTCCCCCAGGCATGTCCAACCAAGGCGAAATCCTCCGCTACATCGACTCGATCTCGCGCGACAAGGAGATCGACAAGGAAGCCCTCATCGTGGCCGTGGAGCAGGCGGTTGCATCGGCCCTGTCCAAGAAGTACGGCATCGACGATCTCGAGATCCGGCTCGACCGCGACTCCGGCAACTGGGAGTGCAACTACGAGATCGACATGGAGCAGCAGGGGCGCATCCTGGCCCAGTCGGTCAAGCAGGCGATCATCACCCGCGTGCGCGAAGCCGAGCGCGACAACGTCTACGACGAGTACGAGCAGAAGATCGGTGAGATCGTCAGCGGCACCGTGCAGCGCTTCGAGGGCGACACGGTGATCGTCAACCTCGGCCGCAACATCGAGGGCATCCTCCCCCGCGCCGAAAAGGTGCGCAGCGAGTCCTACAACGTGGGCGAGCGCATCCGCGCCATGATCCTCGAGGTCAAGAAGGTCGGCCCCCGCGTGAAGGTGATCCTGAGCCGCGCGCACAAGGACCTGGTCCGCGCGCTGTTCGAGCTCGAGGTTCCCGAGATCGCCGACGGCACCATCCAGGTGCGCCGCATCGAGCGCGAGCCCGGCTACCGCACCAAGATGGCCGTCGACTCCTCGGACACGAAGGTCGACTGCGTCGGCGCTTGCGTGGGCGTGCGCGGCAACCGCATCAAGTCGATCATCGACGAGCTCGCCGGCGAGCGCATCGACATCATCCGCTGGAACGACGACCCGCAGACGCTGATCCAGAACGCGCTGAAGCCGGCGGAGATCGCCCACATCGAGCTCGACGCCCAGGCGCGCAAGGCGCTGGTGCTCGTGGCCGAGGACCAGCAGTCGCTCGCGATCGGCCGCAAGGGCCAGAACGTCCGCCTGGCGAGCAAGCTCACGGGCTGGGACATCGACATCATGACCCGCGCCGAACTCGAGCGCACGGTCGAGGCAGAGGACCAGGCAGTGGTGGGCGCCGACGGCGCAGCCACTGGATCGGAAAACCCCGGAACCGACGCACCGCAACACGCTGCGCAGCCGGAAACCACGGAGGCTTCTGCGCCTGAAGCGCAGAAGAACAGCGATTGAAGAAGCGCCGCGTCTTTCAGTTGGCCAAGGATCTCGGGATGAAGGGTCCCGAGCTGGTCGAGCTCTTGCAGAAGCTCGGCTTCGAGGACGTCAAGACGAGCCAGAGCTCGCTCGACGAGGCCCAGGAAATGATGGTCACGGCGCGCCTGCAGGCGAGCGGCGTGAAGGCCAGGCCTGCAGCCGAGGAGCCCGCAGCGGCCCCCGGCCTGCCCAAGAAGAAGAAACTCGGCGCACCCGCTTCGGATGAGCCGGCGCCTGCTGCTGCCCCCGCGCCCGCTGAGCCCCAGGCCACGGCCGTCGAGGCCGAGCCCGAGGTCCGGGAGCCGCTGAAGA
>JBEATZ010000413.1:0-3814 GCA_041161695.1 Planctomycetota bacterium
GACGAGCGCGGTGGCCGTGGACTCAGGCACGGTGCACATCACGACGAGGATGTCGGGAGTCGCCACTACTTGCCCCTTCCGAGACGCTCGGCGAGCGCAGGATGCAGGCCGGCTGCGAGGATGCGCGCCTGCGCCGTGGCCACGTCGTAGGCCACGCGGTGGAACTCGACCTCGCCGTGGGACACCACGGCAAAACAGGCACGCGGGTCGCCGTCGCGGGGCTGGCCGACACTGCCCACGTTGACGATGCAGGGGATGCGGTCGATGCGGAAACGCGAGCGCGCGTCGCACGCGGCCTCGAACTGGTGCGTGGGCCAGTGCACGCCGGGCCAGTGCGTGTGGCCGACGAACGTGGGCCGGTCGATACGCTGGAAGATCTGGCGGAGTTTCTCGGGTTCCAGCAACCCGTCGCTGCGCATCACGTACTCCATCACGGGATCGCGCGGCGAGCCGTGGAAGTACAGGTACTCGCCGTCGCTGCGCTCGGGTGCGAGCGAGCGCAGGAAGTTCCATGCTGCGCGCCGCTGCGGGGACCACCACACCGGCTGGAGCCTGCTGCGCGAGTGGAGCAGGGCGTCGCGCGCCAGCGGGTTGAACTCGTCGAGGGAGTGGAACAGCCCCCAGTCGTGGTTGCCGAGCAACGACCACTGGCAGCGCTCCATGACGATGCGCGTGACGGCGAGCGGGTCGGCACCGTAGCCGACGATGTCGCCGAGGCAGCGCACGTCGCGGATGCCGAGCTGGTCGATGCGGTGGAACACCGCCTCCACCGCCTGGAGGTTCGAGTGCAGGTCCGAGATCAGCGCGAAGGCGCTCATTGCGGCGCGCCTCCTTGCACGGTCCCCGGCGACCTGCGGCTCGGCGTCATGGCACCTTGTTCGCGAGGGCCCGGGCCACGTGCTGCTCGACGGCGTGCACCGCGGCTTCCATGGGGATCTGCAGCGTTGCCCCCGCGGCCTTCTTGTGGCCGCCGCCGCCGAAGGATGCGGCGATCTGCTGCACGTCCACGTCGCCCTTGGCGCGCATCGACAGCTTCACGGAGCCGTCGAAGCGTTCCTTGAACAACGCCACGACCTCGACCTCCTGCAGCGAGCGCAGCGGGTCGAGCACCTGGTCGGTGTCGAAATCGATGCGTCCGGCGCGGTCCATGATCGTCTTGTCGAGGCGCGCGATGGCGAGGCGACCGCCGAGGCGCAGTTCACCGGTGCCGAGCGCGTCGGCGAGCAGCCTGGCCGAGTCCGGATGGTTGCGCCGGTGGATCGCGTCGTAGACGAGCGCAGGCTGCACGCCCGAGGCGATCATCTCCCCCGCCATCGTCATCACCGAGGCATCGGTGTTGGAGTAGCGGAACCAGCCGGTGTCGGACACGAGCGAGAGGAACACGCCTTCGGCAGCGGCGGCGCCGAGGGGCATGCCGAGTTCGGCGTAGAGGCGGCGCACCAGCGCGCCGGTTGCGGCTGCCGTGTGGTCGACGAGGCCCACCTGGCCGTCGCCATGTTCGCTTCCCACGTGGTGGTCGATGACCGCGATCGTGGCACCCGTCGCGCCGAGGCGCTTGCCGAGCTCACCCACGCGCGAGAGCTGGGCGCAGTCGAGCAAGACCACCACGTCCACCGCCGGGATCGCAGCCGTGGTGCGGGCCGAGTGGAAGGGCGTGTGGCGCAGCAGGAAGTCGTAGGAGCGGCTGACCGGGTCGGGATTGAGGATCGTCACCTGCTTGCCCATGGCGAGCAGCAGGTGGTAGAGCGCGCACTGGGCGCCCACGCAGTCGCCGTCCGGGTTCTCGTGCCCGGTCAGCAGGAAGCGGTTTCGCGACCGCAGCAGTTCGGCCAGGTTGGTCTGCAAGGGTTCACCCGTTGGGCGCGGCAGCAGCCGCGCGCGTGGACCCAACGTAGGAGGTTGCCCCAGCGGAGCCAAGTCCGCGCAACCAGGTGAACGCAGGGAGTTCCCCGCGCGCGCACACGCGCTCCAACACCGGGCCGATGCGGTCACCGCCTGCGGGCCATGCAACCGCATCCATGCGCGCGCCCCGCCGCAGCACGCCGAGGTCTGGGCGGGCGATCGCGCGGGCCCCGTGGACCGTGGCCATCGCGAGCAGGCGCTCGGGACGCAGCGAGGGCCACAGCCGTGCTGCGCGAGCCAGTTCGGCGACCATCGACAGCGGTTCGCGGTTGGAGGCGGCGGAGTCGGTGCCGATCCCGATGACGATGCCGCGGCGCAGCCAGGCAGGGACCGGCGGCGGTTCCCGCCGGAACCAGGCAATCGTGCCCGGACAGACCACGACCGGACTGCCGCTGCGCGCGATGCGCTCGGCATCGCCGCGCAGCAGGTGCTGGCAGTGCACGAGCTGGGTCGTCGGGCCGAGGACGCCGAGCGCCTCGAGGTGCTCGACGGCGCCCCTGCCCGCGGCGCGGAACTCCGGCGGCAGCCGCCCGAGGTCGCGCAGCAGCGATGCAAACGGGCCGGTGCCCTCGCGCAGGAACTGCTGCTCTTCCTCGGTCTCGGCAAGGTGCACGGCCAGCGGCACGCGCCGGGCGCGCGCCGCGCGGAAGAGCGCATCGGAGACGGAATAGGGCGCGTGCGGGGAGAGCCCTGCCGCACACTCCGCGCCGCCGGGCGCCAGCCGCTCGGACACCAGCCTGCGCGCATCGGCAGGGCCGAGGTGGAAGCCGGTGAGTTCGCGGTAGCAGCGACCTGCCAGCCCTGCCGCGTGCACGAGCGCAGGACTCGCGCCGGAGGAGTCGACCTCACCCACGGCCGTGGTGCCGGATGCGAGCAGGTCCGCGAGGTGCTTGCCCGCCGTGCGCTGCCATGCATCCTCGGACTGGCTGCTCCGCTCGCCCATCAGCTGGCGCACCCAGGGAACGAACTGCGTGCGCTTGCTTCGCAGCGGCGCGAGTTGGAGGTGCACGTGGGCGTTCACGAGTCCCGGCGCAACCAGCAGGTCGAGGCAGGGGCCGCGCGCGCGGCGCACGGCGAGCAGCCTGCCGCGGGTGTCCCAGGTGAGTTCCCCGGGAGCGAGCACCTTACCGGGTGCGAGCCAGACCAACCGGGCGCGGAGCGTGGTGGTCATGGTGCCGCTCGACCGGGATCGCTCGGCCCCGCGCAGCTGCGCGCAGGGCCGGGTCGGATCAGCCGCGCACCGTCACGGAGAGGTTGCGCACGATGCAGTTGGGGAAGTCGCGGCGGTTGAACACCAGCTGGAAGCGGAAGCCGGTGGCATTGTCGGTGTTGAGGCTGCCGCCGACGGCGTTCGTGGTGTCGCGCCAGGGACCGAGGGTCCCGGACACGGGCTGGCCGGTGGATGCGCTCACGTTCGCGCCCTGGAACTTGATGGTCACCGGACCGTTCGGGTCGCTGGCGAGGCCGACCGAGCCCACCACCGTCGGATCGTCGCTGTAGATGGTGTCGACGGTGCCGTCGCCGTTGGTGTCCACCTCGAGCACGTAGCGCTTCCACTCCGGCGGGAAGAGCTTGCCCGTCGGGCGCCACAGCGACGCGCAGCCGACGAGGTCATCGCGGTCGAGCAGCGGCCCCTGGTTGCGGCTCGGGTCGAGGGCCGGCGTGAGGGTGGGCGCGCTCAGCGTGGTGCTGCCCGCGGCCTCGATGCGGTAGATGCCAGGCGCACCGTTGCCGCCGAAGCTGTTGGCGTTGAGGTTGACCGGCTGGATGTTGCCGGTGCGGGAGGCAATGCCGCCCGCCGTGTCGAGGGTGCCCTCGAGGGTCACGTCGGCGCCGGCCTGCAGCAGGATGCTGCCGCCCGAGCCACCGCCGCCCGGAGAGGGGACGCCCGCGGTCACGCGGTCGCTGAAGG
>JBEATZ010000422.1:0-6568 GCA_041161695.1 Planctomycetota bacterium
TCGTCGGGCAACCGCACGAAGTTGGCGTCGTAGCGGCGCACCTCGGTCTCGCCCTGCACCGCCCACAGGGCGCCAGCCGGGATCCGGCGCCATTCGCCGAAGCCGTCGCCTCCGATGACGAGCTGACCACTGGCGAGCGTGGGGATGGTGTCCGCGGGCCGCGCGACCACCGAGCCGAGGCGCAGCCATTCCTCGCCGCCGCGCTGGAACACGCGCAGGTCCTGCAGGTCGCGGCCACCGAGGTACGGAATGCGCAGCATCATGCGCGCCTCGGTGTCGGACTGGCTCGCATCGAGCACGAGGCCGGCGATGAAGCTCGGGTAGCTGTCGACCTGCAGGCAACCCCGCAACTCCGGCCCTGCCGAGAGGTCGATGCGCGCGGGGAACACCCATGCCGTGATCGTGTCGCCTCGTTCGTTGGCCACCGCCCACGGGCATGCGAGGCGCCCGGTCCACGCCGGCGACAGCGGCGTCGCCCGCGGCTCGATGCGCTCGGCCTCGACGACGGTCTGCAGGTAGTGGCCGTTGCCGCCGGGGAACCGCACCACCATGTAGCTGCGGCCCTGCGCGCTGCGGAAGGCGTACTCACCCAGTGGTTCTGCATCGGACTGCCACCAGCCGTTGGTGCGCAACCGCAGGCCCGGCGAGTACGGCTGCCACGCACTGCCGTCCCACCGCTCGATGGCGATGCCCTGCGGCTCGGTGACGACGCGGTACGCGGCATCGCGCGAGAGCCAGGTGCCCGCGAGCTGGTTCTGGAGCACAGGGTCGGCTGGCGCGAGCGGGTGCGGCACGGGCACGATGGGCTCGGGCACGGATGGGAGCACGCCGCGGTCGACGAGTGCTGAGAGCAGGATCCGCTCCGCGGTGTCCGTTGGGTGGTAGTTGGAGGTGACGCCGGTGATGGCGACACCCAGCTGCCAGTCCGGGGCCAGCATGAACTGCGCGCCGTAGTGCGCGGTCTCGCCGTTCTTGTGCAGCACCTGCACGCCGAGCGCATCGAAAGCCGGGTGCCGCACGCCGTCCCAGCCGAGACCGAAGCCGTCGATGGACTCGAAGTTGGGGATGGCGCGGCCGAGGTCCTGGTCCGCGCCCATGGCGGTGACCGCGGCCTTGCTCAGGATGCGCCGGTTGCCGTGCATGCCGCCAGCCATCAGCATCGACAGGAAGCGCGCGAGGTCGGTGGGCGTCGAACGGATGCCGCCGCTGCCGTGCAGCTGGACGAACTCCTGCGGCGCCACGCTGGTGCCCGCGAAGGCAGGCGCAAAGGAGCCGGACTGGCTCGGCGCGAGGGCAAACTCGGTGTCGGCCATGCCGAGCGGCACGAAGAACTCGTCGCGCACGAACTGCGGATAGCTGCGGCCGCTCACGGCATGGACCACGGCCTCCACCACCGTGAACCCGTCGTTGCAGTAGCTCGACAGTTCATTGGGCGTGAACTTGAGGCGCGAGCCGGCGATGCCCGAGAGCACCTGGTCGAGGTATCCGGGGTTGGGAGCGGTGGTGACGGCGTTGAGGTAGTCGGTGCCCGGCAGGCCCGAGGCGTGGTTGAGCAGCATGCGCGGCGTGATGGCCGTGTACTCAGGCGACTGCATGCTGAACGTGGGCAGGTAGGTGACGACGGGCTCGTCGAGGTCGAGCAGCTCGCGGTCGGCGAGCAGGCTCAGGGTGGCGGCGGCAAACACCTTGGTGCAGGAACCGATGCCGTACCTGGTGCGGGTCGTCGGCAGCACGACCTGCACCGGGTCGACCGAGCCGAACGTCTCGGCCCAGACGACCTCGCCGCGGTCGAACAGGGCGATGGAGAGAGACGGCGTCCCGCTCGCGGCCACGAGGTCGCGCAGGGCCACGCGGCTCGACGCGATGGTGTTGCGGTAGAGGCTGGCGTTCGAGTTCGAACCGCTGGAACTGCTGTCGCAGGCGGTGAGGGCGAGCAGTCCGGCGAGGACGGGCAGGCGGAGGGCGGGTTGCATGGTCGGCGGCCTCGGAAGGGAGGCTGGCAAGAGTGCCAGTGGGCCGGGAGGAGTTCCATCCCAGGGTGCAGATCGCGGAGTTGTGGAAACCTTGCGCGGACCCGGTGGAAGCGCCTCCTTGCGTGCGCGCCAAACCCCTGGGGAACGGCACCTGCGGCTTCGGACATGCATTCCTGCGGCGAAGCAGTGCCCGAAACGCAACCTGGGCGCACCCCGGCATCCGCCGAGGCACGCCCAAGTCGTTGTGGGAACCTCGCTTGAGGTTCCACAACTCCGCGATCGGAATCAGCTGCCGGTCTTCAGGTCGAAGCGGCCGAGGTTCATGACCTTGGTCCAGGCGGCCACGAAGTCCTGCACGAACTTCTCCTTCGCGTCATCCGAGGCGTAGACCTCGGCCAGCGCGCGCAGCTGCGAGTTGGAGCCGAAGATCAGGTCGGCTGCCGTGCCGGTCCACTTCATCTCGCCGGTCTTGCGGTCGCGGCCCTCGAAGAAGTGGTGGCCGTTCGGCGCAGCCTTCCACTCGACGCCCATGTCGAGCAGGTTGACGAAGAAGTCGTTCGTCAGCGCACCCGGGGTCGCGGTGAAGACGCCGTGCTTGCTGTTGCCGTGGTTGGCACCCAGCACACGCAGGCCACCCACGAGCACGGTCATCTCCGGCGCCGAGAGCGTGAGCAGCTGGGCGCGGTCAACGAGCATCTCGGGGGCGGTCGCCTTGGCGCGCTTGCCCATGTAGTTGCGGAAGCCGTCCGCCTTGGGCTCGAGCACCGAGAACGACTCGACATCCGTCATCTCCTGGGTCGCATCGGTGCGGCCCGGGGTGAAGGGCACGGTGACGGTCTGGCCGGCACGCTTTGCGGCCTCTTCGACGCCCACGCAACCGGCGAGGACGACCATGTCGGCCATGGAGACCTTCTTGCCGCCGTTGTCGGCGCCGTTGAAGGCCTGCTGGATCTTCTCCAGCACCGGCAGGACCTTGGCGAGCTCGGCAGGCTGGTTGACCTCCCAGTCCTTCTGCGGGGCGAGGCGCAGGCGTGCGCCATTGGCGCCGCCGCGCATGTCCGAACCGCGGTACGAAGCAGCTGCGGCCCACGCGGTGGACACCATCTGCGACACCGACAGGCCCGAGGCCGCGATCTGGGCCTTGAGGCCCGCGATCTCGGCATCACCCACCAGCGGGTGGTCGACGGCAGGCACCGCGTCCTGCCAGGTCTGCACCGGCGGCACTTCCTTGCCGAGGAAGCGGGCCTGCGGGCCCATGTCGCGGTGCGTCAGCTTGTACCAGGCGCGCGCGAACGCGGCCTCGAACTCAGCCGGGTTCTCGCGGAAGCGCTCGGAGATCTTGCGGTAGGCAGGGTCCTCGCGCAGCGCCAGGTCGGTGGTGAGCATCATCACCGGGTGGCGCTTGTTGGGGTCGTGGGCGTCCGGCACGGTGCGATCGGTCTCGCCGGCCTTGGGCTTCCACTGCTTGGCGCCCGCGGGGCTGGTGGTGAGCTCCCAATCGTAGTCGAGGAGGTTCTCGAAGTAGTCGTGCGACCACTTCACGGGCGTGTAGGTCCACGCGCCCTCGAGGCCGCTGGTGATCGTGTCGACGCCCTTGCCGGTGCCGTACGCGTTCTTCCAGCCGAAACCCTGCTCCTCGATGCTCGCAGCCTCGGGCTCGCGACCGACGTACTTGCCGGGGTTCGCGGCGCCGTGCGCCTTGCCGAGGGTGTGGCCGCCGGCGATGAGCGCCACGGTCTCCTCGTCGTTCATGGCCATGCGGCCGAAGGTGATGCGGATGTCGCGCGCGGCGAGCTTCGGGTCAGGGTTGCCGTTGGGTCCCTCGGGGTTGACGTAGATGAGGCCCATCTGCGAGGCAGCCAGCGAGTCATCGAGCTGGCGGTCACCCGAGAAGCGCTTGTCGGCGAGCCACTCGGTCTCCGGGCCCCACAGGATGTCGAGCTCGGGCTCGTAGACGTCGGGACGGCCGCCGGCGAAGCCCAGCGTCTTGAAGCCCATCGTCTCGAGGGAGACGTTGCCGGTGAGGATCATCAGGTCAGCCCACGACAGGCTCCTGCCGTACTTCTTCTTGATGGGCCACAGCAGGCGACGCGCCTTGTCGAGATTGCCGTTGTCCGGCCAGCTGTTGAGAGGGGCGAAGCGGATCGTGCCGGACTCGGCGCCGCCGCGACCGTCGGTCACGCGGTAGGTGCCGGCGCTGTGCCAGGCGAGGCGGATCATCAGGCCGCCGTAGTTGCCGTAGTCGGCCGGCCACCAGTCCTGCGAGGTGGTGAGCACGGCGGCGATGTCCTTCTTCACGGCATCGAGGTCCAGCGCGAGGAACGCCGCGCCGTAGTCGAAGTCCTCACCCATCGGGTTGCCCTTGGCCGGGTGCTGGTGGAGGACGCCGAGGTTGAGCTGCTCGGGCCACCAGTCGCGGTTCGTGTACTGCCCGCCCTTCGCGCCCTGGGTGGTCATCGCGGCCTCGGTTGCCTTGGCGGCACCGGCGCCGGTCACGGGGCAAACGCCTTCATCCATGCTCGCGGCCGTGGTCGCGGCAGCAGGCGTCGAGGCCTCCTTGCCGGCAACCGAGGAGCAGCCGCTGGAGAGGACGGCAAAGCTGACGGCCAGTGCGAGGACACTCGCCTTGTGGGAAGCGCGCAGCGCGCGCGAGAGGGGATGCTTGCTCGAGGTCGAGTTCATGGGTTCCAAGGATGGTTCGGGGAAACAGGAGCGGCGCCGGCCATGCATCCAGCACACCGCAGCGAGACGAACGGATGACGCACCGCGGAATCGCGGATCGTCGCCCGGGAAGGTTGGGAGACTAGGTCTGGTCTTGGACGAAGTCCAGATTCCTTTTACCGGGGCGATGGAGAAGTTTTTCCGGCTGGCGCGGTGCGCTCGCTGCGACCGGTGGCGCAAGGCGCACCCGCGGTACGCAGTCGACCCCATCGCCTGCACCGCACCCACGAGGACGATCTCGGCTCACCCCCTCGGGAGCACGCAGATGAAGTCGATCCTCACCCTGACGGCCGCGCTCGGCGCCCTCGCCGCCTTCCCCGTCCTCGCACAGACCCCGATCCCCCTGCAGCAGGGTGCACGACCCGTGCCCGACTTCGTGGGCACGAGCGCGCTCGCGCAGCCGATTGCAACGCGACCCGTGCCGGACAACCCGTTCCTCGCGGCAGGATCATGGTCCAACTTCCACGACGACACGTACATGAGCGACACCTACGCGACCGCAGGGCCGCTGGGACGCAGCCCGCTGGTGACGTCGACGTACCTCGGGCCGGTGCCGCCGTTCCCCAACCCGGATGACAACACGGCGCTGTCCGCGGGCATGGTCTTCGACGGCGCGGGGCGCATGGTGGCCGGCTTGATCCGCAACGACCCCGCGACGCGGACCGCCTGGGTGCGCCTCACGCTGATGGACCAGGCGAGCCTCGCCGTGCTCGACACGCATGACCTGCCCGCCGAAGTCTCGACCGGCACCGACTTCCGGCCGTCCGGCACCTACTTCTACGCCGACGCGCAGCACCGCACGGTGGTGGGCACGGGCCTCCGCACGGTGCGGGTGCTGTCCCACGCAACCGGCCAGTTCGTCGTCGAACACGACTGGTCGCTCACCGCGGCGATCCCCGCAGGCGACACCATCCAGGCCCTGCAGCCCGACTTCGCCGGGCGCATGTGGTTCACGAGCAAGGGTGGCGTGGTGGGCACGCTCGACATGGCGACGGGCACGATCCTCGGCTGGCTGCAACTGCCCGGCGAGCGCATCGTCAACGGCCACGCCGTGGACGAGACGAACGGCGCGTTCATCGCGTCGACGGCGGCGATGTACCGCTTCGATGCCGATGCGCAGGGCCGCCCGACAGTGAGTTGGCGCGAGACCTATGCAGCCGGGCGCCGGGTGAAGTCGGGACAAACCGACATCGGCACCGGCACGACCCCCACGCTCATGGGCACCGTGTACGTGGCGATCACCGACAACGCGCAGCCGCAGATGCAGGTGGTCGTGTTCCGCCGCGCACGCGTGGTCACCGGCCCACGACTCGCCTGCGCGGTGCCGGTGTTCCAGCCCGGTGCATCGAGCAACGAGAACTCGCTGGTCGCCACCGACAGTTCGATCGTGGTGGAGAACAACTTCGGCTACCGCTTCCCCTCGACGACCACGCACGGCAAGACCACGAAGTCGGGACTGGCCCGCATCGACCTCGATGCCGAGGGCCGCGGCCGCGTGGTGTGGAGCAACGAGTCGATCTCGATCCCGTCGGTGGTGACCAAACTCTCGCTCGGTACCGGCCTGATCCACACCTACACGAAACCGCGCGGGCCCGCGAACACCGACGCGTGGTACTTCACGGCGGTCGACTTCCACACGGGCGAGGTCGTGTGGAGCAAGCTCGCCGGGACCGGCGCCCTCTACAACAACCACTACTCGGCGATGTTCCTCGGCCCCAACGGCACCCTGTACGTGGGCGTGCTGGGCGGGATCGTCACGTTGCGCGACACGTTCTGACCTGCCGGGGAGTTCGCAAGGCGCCGGTCGCAACGGCTGCACGCAGGATGCTGCACGCCACCCCCACGGCGCCCCTGCCCTGCGCCGTGAGCTATCC
>JBEATZ010000435.1:0-4384 GCA_041161695.1 Planctomycetota bacterium
GGCATGCATGCACTGCCACCTGTGGAGCGAGGGCCGTGCGGTGCGCGGGCGGGTGGGTCTCGACGGTGACTACCGTGGCGAGGGGTGCGCCGCCTGCCACGTGACCTATGCCGACGACGGCCGGTCGCGCAGCGCCGACCCCACCATCGACAAGCTGGAGCCAGGGCACCCGATCGCGCACAGGATGACGAGCGCGATCCCGACCCAGACGTGCACGCGCTGCCACTACGGCGATGCATCGATCGGGTTGTCGTTCCGCGGCATGGCGCAGCTCATGCCGGGGATGCCTGCAGGCCCCGACGTGCCGGGCACCACGCCCACGCTGCTCAACGGCACCTACTACATCCAGGACAAGGACCTCACGCCGCCCGACGTGCACCACCAGCGAGGCATGCACTGCATCGACTGCCACGGCTACTCGGACACCATGGGCGACGGGAACATCTGGCCCAACATGGACCACGCGGTGTCGATCGAGTGCACCTCGTGCCACGGCACGATCGACCGCGTCACGGACATGACGGACAGCCGCGGCAACCGCATCTCCAACCTCGAGCGCGAGGGAGACAACTGGTTCCTGCGCAGCAAGGTGACGGGAGCACGACACCCGGTCGTGCAGGCGAAGCACGTCGTCGACCCGAAGCGCCCCGAGTACAACCCGCGCGCCGCCGAGGCGATGAACGGCACGCACGGCAGGCTCGAGTGCTACACGTGCCACTCGGGCTGGAACGTCAACTTCTTCGGGTTCCACTTCGACCGCAACGAGCAGTTCACGCAGCTGGACCTGGTCAGCGGCAGGCGCACACCCGGGCGCGTCACCACGCAGGAGAAGGTCTTCGGCACCTTCAGCCAGTTCCGCCTCGGCTTCAACCACGAGGGGATGGTGGCCCCCTACATGGTCGGCTTCTCGACGATCGGCAGCTTCCACGACGACAAGGGCAACACGCTGCTGCGACAGGGCCTGCCGGTGACCGCGGAAGGGCTGTCCGGCGTGAGCCTGATCCCCCACCAGACGCACACGACGCGGCCCGAGGCCCGCAGCTGCGCCGAGTGCCACCGCAGCCCGTCGACCTGGGGCCTCGGTGGGCCCAGCCACCGGCTCACGCGAGAGTTCGCCTGGGCCGTGGACCGCAGGGCGCTGCACACGATTGCCGTGGACGGCAGGCAACTCGCACGCACGCTGCCGGTGGCCGACCTCGAACTGCCTGCTGCAGGCAAGGCGCTCGCACTCCGCATGGATCCCGTGCAGGGCAAGGCCACGCATGCCCACGTCGGGCTCGAGGGCGGCGTGCTCGCGACCGTCGACCTGCGCAACCCGGTGGCGCCGCGGCTGCTGGCGCAGGAACGGTTGCTCACCGACCCGCGGCGCATGGTGGCACAGGGTGACTGGCTCTTCGTGGCCGACGGCACGGGCGGCGTCGCGATCCTGGACCTTTCGCAGGCCGGCTCGCCCAAGCTGGTGGCCACGTTGCCCACCACCGAGGCACGCGCCGTCGCCGTGGCATGGCCGTGGCTGCTCGTCGCCGACGGCCCCGGCGGACTGCTGGTCTGCGACATCGCCGACCCGCGCAGCCCTGCCGTGCTCGCTGCCGTCGACCTCAACGAGGAACGCAGCGTGCCCAACGACGCAACCGACGTGGCCGTGCTGTTCCAGCACTCCCGCACGAAGGCAGCCGACGAACTCGGCGAGCGCATCGAGCGCACGCCTGCACGCCACCTTGCCTTCGTGGCCGCAGGCCTCGACGGCGCGGCGATCGTCGACTTCACCGAGCCCTCTCGCCCGATCCTGCTCCAGGGTCGCGAGCAGCGGGCGGCGTTCAGCGGCAACCGCAACGACGTCCGCGGCGTGGCCATCAGCACGCAGTTCGACATCGGCAGCGCCGGCGGCGGCATCCGCAGCCAGGAGCGCGACTACCTCTACCTCGTCGAGGACTACGGAAACGACGACAACCGCCAGCGTCGGGTGCGCGCCGTGGACGTGACCGACCCGTTGCGGCCTCGCCCCGTCGAGGGCGGCCCGCGCGTGGGGACCGGCACCGGCCAGCTGCGGATGCTGCGTGCATACAACCAGCCGTTCCTGCAGCACTTCGTCGTCGCAACGGGATCGGGCGGCATCGGCACCGTGCTGGATGCGAGCCGCATGGCAACGGGACTGCGCGATGCCGCCCAGTTGTCCGACCTGCCTGGAGTCGCCGACCTCGCCTTCGAGGAGTTCGTGTTCGACCGGCTGCTCGACGAGCGCGGCCGCTGGGAGAAGGACATCAGCCACGAGGACTGCCGCTACCTGACCCGTGACGAGATCCTGAAGGTGCTGAAGGCCCCGATCGGCAACGGCGCTGCAACGCCCGCACGTACCGGACCCACCACGCCGGGAGGCGGCAGGTGAACCACGCGCTGTTCCTGCTCACGGCCGTGGCGATGGCCCCGTTCGCGCGCGCCCAGTCCGATGCGGAGTTCCTCGCACGCGCGTTCCAGCGCATGGACATGGACGGCAACGGCACCGTCGAGCGCAAGGAGTTCGCGGGTTCTGACGAGCAGTTCGCGCAGATGGACCGCAAGGCCGACGGCAAGGTGACGCGCGAGGAGTTCGCGGCAAGTGACGTGGGCAGGCGGCTGCTGCAGGCCCGCACGCGCGACCGCACCGAACCGCGGGCCCGTGTTTCCGCCGACTCGCTGGCCACCGAGCGGCTCGCCGCGCTGTCGCGCTGGGACCCGAACGGCGACGGCAAGGTCACGCGCGCGGAGTGGAAGGGCAGTGAAGAGGGCTTCGCGACGCTCGACCTCGACGGCAACGGCGTGCTCGACCGCAGGGACCGCACTGCGGCAGCTGCGATCGACACGGAGGGACCCGAGGCCACACCCGAGTGGAAGGGCGAACTGCCGACGCCCGAGCAACTGCTCGAACGCACCGACAAGGACGCGAGCGGCACCATCTCGGCAGCGGAGGCGCGCGCCCAGAAGCAACTGGAGCCGCTGTTCGCACTCGCCGACACCGATCGAGACGGCATGCTCTCCGCACGCGAGGTCGAGGCGCTGTTGCGAACGATCCGCGCCGGGCGCGATGCAGCCGCAGCACGCGGCGCAAGGCCCCAGCCCCTTGCCGTCCCCTTCGACGAGTGGGACCTCGACGACGACGATCGCATCCAGCAGAACGAGTGGAAGGGCGAGCGCGCGCACTTCGAGCGCATCGACCGCAACCGCGACAGCGCCGTGGACCGCACCGAGGTCGCGCGCTACGTGAAGTCGGTGACTGGCAAGGACTTCCTCGAGCGCTTCGACCTGGACGACGACGGGAAGGTCGCAGCCGAGGAGTTCGACGGGTCGCCCGATGCCTTCCGCCGCGCGGACCGCAACGGCGACGGGATCGTGAACCGCGCCGACCGCTGAAGGCGCTCAGCGGTCCGTTGCGAGCACGTCCTCGGGCAGGCGATCGACGGCACTGCTCGGCACGGGCACGCGCAGCAGCCTCGCAGCCAGCACGGCCATGAGCCCCGGCGTGACGGGGTCGACGTTCTCGCGCCCGCGCTGGATCGCAGGCCCCATGGCGAACAGCGGGACCTCCCGGTCGTAGGGATGGGCGGAGCCGTGCGTGGCGGTGAGCGACCCGTCGAAGTGGTAGGGGTCGAAGACGACCATCACGTCGCCCGCCCGGCCGGGGTGCAGAGCGAAGTGGACCGCACGGCGGATCGGCTCCTCGCCAGGGCCCTCCTGCATCAGGTCGGCGATCGGGAACGCATGCATCACGTTGGGCGCGCGCTCGGCACCCCGTGCCGCGATGCGCGCGGCCTCGGCGGCCACCTGCTCCACGTCCTCGCCCGGCTTCACGGGCAACGCGGCGCGATCGATGTACAGCGACAGTTCGCTCGCCTGCGTGATGTAGCGACCGGCGCCCTCGGGACGTGCACCAAACCTTTCGACGAGCGCCTGCTCGGCAGCGGCTCGAGCTCGCAGCAGCAGCGGGCCGCGCCCGGCACGGCCGCCTGACTTCACGACGAAGTCGGGCGTCGGGCCAACGGCGTGGTCGGCGCTCAGCAGCACGACGTGGTTGCCGACGCCCACCACCTGGTCGAGCTTCGCGAGCAGTTCGGCGAGCAACTGGTCCTGTCGGATCATGTTGTCGCGCGCCTCGACGCTCTCGGGCCCGAAGGAATGGCCCACGTAGTCGACGCCGGAGTAGGAGATGCAGAACAGGTCGGGCACCGCATCGCGCCCGAGTTCCTCGCCGTCGAGCGCCGCGAGGGCGAGTTCGTGCACCATCAGGCTGCAGAGCGGCGAGAGGTAGGCCTGGGCGTAGAACTCGGGGTCGGCGACCGTCTTCCCGCCGTTCACCACCTGCGGCAGCGTGCGCTGACCGAGGCCGTTTGCATGCGGCGTCTCCCAGGGC